>PLTD01000057.1:0-2033 GCA_003165335.1 Rhodospirillales bacterium
CGAACACCGACACGCCGCCATGGCCTTTGGCGACGTTATTGATCAGTTCCTGAATCAGCACAGTCTTGCCGACGCCGGCGCCGCCAAATAGTCCGACCTTGCCGCCGCGGGCATAAGGGGCGAGCAGATCGATGACCTTGATGCCGGTGACAAGGATCGATGTTTCTGTCGATTGATCGACAAAGGCCGGCGCTTGCCGATGGATCGGCATATATTTCGTTGCCTCGACCGGGCCGCGCTCGTCGACCGGTTCGCCGATGACGTTGATAATGCGCCCTAGTGTACCGGGACCAACCGGCACACTAATCGGCGCACCGGTGTCCGTCACCTCGGCGCCGCGCACCAGACCGTCGGTGGTGTCCATGGCGATCGTGCGAACCGTGTTCTCGCCAAGCTGCTGCGCGACTTCCAGCACCACTTTCTGACCGCCGATATTGACGTTCAGCGCATTCAAGATCGCAGGCAGATCGCCATCGAACTGAACGTCAACCACCGCGCCCAGAACCTGCGTCACGCGCCCGACTACGTTATTAGCCATCTCATCTCTCTCTGTCTTCTGCCCTTCCGATCGCAAACCGACCATCGGAGCCCATTATTACCTGAAGTGTTAGAGCGCTTCCGCACCTGACACGATTTCGATCAATTCCTTAGTAATGGAGGCCTGACGCGCCCGGTTGTAGCGGAGCGTAAGCTTCTTGGTCAGGTCCTCGGCATTGCGCGAGGCGTTGTCCATTGCCGTCATTCTTGCGGCCTGCTCGCCCGCGGCGCTGTCCAGCAATGCACCGTAGATTTGGATCGCAAAATTGCGCGGAAGCAAGGCGGCTAGAATTTCGTCTTCGGACGGTTCGAATTCGTAAACCGGACGAACCTCGTGACTTTCTGCCTTTGCTGAACCGATAGGCAAAGCGAACGGTATCAATTGGGAGGTCGTCGGAATCTGGGAAATAACCGATTTGAAGCGGTTATAAATGATAGTGCAGACGTCGAATTCGTCAGCTTCGTACATTTCGACGATCGCATTCGCGACGCCTTCGGCCTCCGAAAAGGCAACCCGCTTGCTGCCGATACCTTCGAACGTCTCGACCAAGCGATCTGCCTGATCACGACGCAGAAGATCCTTCGCCTTGCGACCGACCGTCAGAAGCTTGACCTCCTTGCCGTCGGACAGCAACTGTCGAATCACGCGACGCGCTTCACGCACGGCGTTTGAATTAAAGCCGCCGGCCAGACCACGATCAGACGTCACCACCACGAGAAGATGTACCTGATCCCTTCCGGTGCCGGTCAGCAATTTCGGGCTACTGGAAGTTGCCACATAATTGGCCGCCAAGCGGGACAGGATTCCGGCCATACGCTCAGCATAGGGTTGAGCGATCTGCGCCTGCTCCTGAGCACGACGTAGTTTTGAAGCCGCGACCATTTTCATGGCCGAGGTAATCTTGCGCATATTTCGCACGCTGGCGATGCTGTTGCGCAGGTCCTTGAGGCTGGGCATGGGTTAGGTCCGGTCCCGGCTCTTTATGCGAAAACTTTGACGAACTGCTCAATCGCTGCAGCCAGCTTCGTCTCGGTGTCCTTTTTCAACTCCTTGTCGATCCGGATCGAGTCCAGAATATCGGCGTTCTTGGAACGAATACTGACGAGCAACTCTCGTTCAAAACGGACAACGTCCCTAATTGCGATCGTATCGAGATAGCCGCGAGTGCCGGCGAAAATCGAAACAACCTGCTCTTCGACCGGGAAGGGCGAGAACTGCGCCTGTTTCAGCAACTCAGTCAGACGCGAACCACGGGCCAGCATCTTCTGAGTTGTCGCGTCAAGATCCGAGGCGAACTGAGCGAACGCTTCCATTTCACGGAACTGGGCGAGGTCGAGCTTGATGCGGCCCGATACTTGTTTCATCGCCTTGATCTGAGCGGCGGAGCCGACTCGGCTGACCGAGATACCGACGTTGATGGCAGGCCTGACGCCTTTGAAGAATAGGCTAGTTTCCAGGAAAATCTGACCATCGGTAATCGAGATGACGTTGGTCG
>PLTD01000057.1:2045-35247 GCA_003165335.1 Rhodospirillales bacterium
GCTTCGCGGCCCGGCGGACGGCGAAGAAGCAAGGACATTTGACGATAAGCAACGGCTTGCTTCGACAGATCATCATAAACGATCAGCGCATGCATGCCGTTATCGCGGAAGAATTCACCCATCGCGCAACCAGCGTATGGCGCCAAAAACTGCAGCGGGGCCGGCTCGGACGCAGTGGCCGCTACGACGATGGAATATTCCAGAGCACCATACTCTTCCAGAGTACGAACCAGGTTCGCCACAGTAGAGCGCTTTTGACCGACGGCGACATAGACGCAATAGAGCTTCTTGGATTCATCAGTTGTCTGGTTGACCGTGCGCTGATTGAGAATGGCATCAAGTGCGACGGCCGTCTTGCCCGTCTGGCGATCACCAATGATCAGTTCGCGCTGACCGCGCCCAATCGGAACCAGGGAATCAATCGCCTTAAGACCAGTCTGCATGGGTTCATGAACCGACCGCCGCGGAATGATACCAGGGGCTTTAACATCGACGCGGCTGCGCCGGGTGGCATTGATCGGCCCTTTGCCGTCGATCGGATTTCCTAGCGCATCAACGACTCGGCCCAGCAACTCCTTGCCGACCGGCACTTCAACGATCGCGTTTGTGCGTTTGACCGTGTCGCCTTCCTTGATGCCGCTGTCGTCGCCGAAGATGACGACGCCGACATTATCGGATTCAAGATTGAGCGCCATTCCACGAATGCCGCCCGGAAACTCCACCATTTCGCCGGCTTCAACATTGTCGAGCCCGTAAACACGAGCAACGCCGTCACCCACTGATAGGACTTGGCCTACTTCGGAAACGGCCGCATCGGTGCCGAAATTCTCGATCTGCTGCTTCAGAATGGCGGCGATTTCCGCGGGACGAATATCCATAACGATCAGGCTCCCTTCATGATCCGCTCCAGCCCGATTAGCTTGGTGCGGATTGAACTATCGATCAGCTTCGAGCCGATCTTGACGACAAGTCCGCCCAAAAGGGACGGATCGACTTTAGCGTTGATCCGGACTTTTGCGGCGAGTGTTTGATTGAGTTTTTCGGTTAACCGCTCAGCCTGTTCCGGTGTGAGCGGTTGGGCGGAGGTCACATCGACCGTCATTTGACCACGACGCCGAGCAAGTTCGCCAAGGAAAGCATCGGCAATTGCATCAAGTGCGAAGAGGCGGCGATTGCGCGCCAGCACACCCAGGAAACTCAAAACTACCGACGACAAACCGACCGCTTTGCCGATTTCGATGATGGCATTGCCCTGCTGCGCACCGTTAAACATCGGATTGCGCAAAGCGCCGCGCAGATTTTCATTTTCGGCCAATAGGGCCTTCAGCTTCAGAAGGTCACCTTCGATTTGATCGAGGGTGTGCCTTTCGTCAGCAATATCGAATAGCGCGCTGGCATAGCGCGCGGCAATGATCGGCGATGCGTTTGCAGTACCAGCCACTCTTTAGAAATCCCGGTTCGACGGGCCGGAACGGCCCATTTCGGCACGCGCTGTAAGGCACGGAAAATCGCCGGCCAGACATGCCCGGCGCGGAGACGGGTGCCGTTTAACACGAGCAGGCGGCGGGGCGCAACACTGCCTGATGGCGAGAATCAGGGCAGTTTGGCGCATGCTGGTACTCGCTTGCCCGCAGTCCCCGCAGTAATCGGGCACAAAGGCCTTGCGGGAAGTCCCTTCAACGGCCGCAGCCGATTTCCGGCTTGGGAAACCTAGCCACTATTTTTGCAGCACTTAGCTTATCTTGGTCCCTATCAAATGCTACAGGAAGACCACGGTCAGCAGAGCCGCAAATGCATGACTGTGGCAAAGCTCGCTTCACATCACTAAACTGCACTACAAGATCAATAAGCGCCTTAATCGTTCGCGGGACTAATCCAGTCGGCGGCGTAGGTTCCAAGGGCAATCGGCATTCCAAGAAACGCCCGCGTCTTATAGCCGTTGCAGGTTCAATTCATGACAATTCAGCGAGTGCTTGCCCGACTGGTTGCTTATAGCCAGCGCAATGCCTTTTTGGTGGCACTGTTGGCCATCGTTGCGGTCAGCCTGGGCGGTGTAATTGCGGCAAAGAAGCTAAGCGTTACGACAGACACGGCCCTGATGTTCCCGGAAACTCTCCCCTGGCGCGCTAGCCAGTTGGAGTTCAACAGGGATTTCCCCCAGGTAACCGACCTCATGGTTGCCGTGATCGACGCAAGGATCCCAGAAGAAGCCGACGCCACCGCGGCCGGATTAGTCGAAGCACTTGCACCCGATCACGATCATTTTGTCGAAATCCGTCGGCCCGACGCCTCTCCTTATCTGGCAAAGGAAGGACTGCTGCTGTTCGACAAACGGCAGTTACAGGATTCGCTGGATACGATCATTTCTGCCCAGCCATTCCTCGGCGAGCTTTCAGCCGATCCGACAGCTAGAGGCGTATTCGGCGCCTTGTCGCTGATAGGAACCGGTGTCGAACACGACTCCGGCGACATCTCCTCATATCTTCCCGCGCTCGAGGGGTTCCACCAGACAATGGCGAGTGCGATTGTCGGGAAAGCCCGGCCTTTGTCCTGGACAAAGCTGCTCGGCGGGAAATTGTCCGATTTGGCGGGACAGTACAAATTCGTCTTGCTCCGAATCAAACCCGAATTCGGCGCATTAAGGCCGGGAGGCGCAGCAACGGACGCTATCCGCACAGCTGCTGCTGGGCTCGAATTTGTAAAATCCGGCGACGCGCATATCCGCATTACCGGGCCAGTGGCTTTGGCGGACGACGAATTCTCGTCGGTCGCCGAAGGAGCCGCGATCGGCATGTTGGGCAGCCTGCTTCTGATTACACTGTGGCTCTATCTTGCTGTCCACAGTTGGCGGCTGATCGTGCCGATCCTCCTCACCTTGGGGACCGGGCTTGTATTGACCCTGGTTTTTGCAGCTCTGGCAGTCGGTACACTGAACCTCGTCTCAGTCGGATTCGGCATATTATTTATTGGTATCGCGGTCGATTTCGCGATCCAATTCAGTGTGCGGTTCCGCGAAGTGCGCACCACGATCGCCGATATCGCCCCTGCCTTGGATGAAACAGGCCGGCGCGTAGCACGCCAGATACTCGTTGCCGCAGCGGCGACGGCCGCGGGCTTTCTTGCATTTGTTCCGACTGAGTTCCGAGGCGTGGCAGAACTGGGTCTGATCGCCGGGATCGGCATGCTCATCGCCTTTTTCTGCACACTCACGTTTCTGCCGGCCTTCATTGTTTTGTTTCGGCCGCACGGTGAAAAATCTGAGGTCGGCTTCGTTTGGGCCGCACCCCTGGACGGATTCATGCGCCGGCATCGTTGGCCGATTCTCGGGCTGTTCGGAGTTCTGGCGGTCGCTGCGCTCGTGCTTCTGCCCAAACTGACCTTCGACTCTGACCCTCTGCACACCAAGAATGCGAACACCGAGGCAGTTCGCACCCTCTACGACCTGATCGATTCGCCGCTAACCAACCCGTTTACTATCGACATAATCGCACCAAGCGTTGCCCAAGCGGACAAGACAGCCCAGCGACTGTCTAGGCTGTCGTTAGTCTCGACCACGCTCACTATTACCAGTTTCGTACCGACGGATCAGGCCGCCAAATTGGCGCTCGTGGCCGATGCAGCGTCGCTGCTGGGCCCTACTTTGGATTCACCGCCGCAAACCGAACCCGTGACACCACTCCAGATGCGATTGGCGGCTGCAGCCGCATTAAGGAAAATAGCGCCCGCGTTGCTCAAATTGTCGGCCGACCATCCCCTTGCCGCCATCGCGGGCGACCTGAGACAGCTATCTTCGGCCGACGATACGGTGCTTCTGAACGTCAATCGGGCTCTATGCCGGTTCCTCCCGGCACAACTCACTCAGTTAAGAAATCTCATGGATGCTGGACCGGTTACGCTGAAAGATATCCCGGCCGATATCGCGCGGGATTGGTTATTGCCGGATGGTCGCGCACGCGTGCAGCTACTGCCAAAGCCCGAGGCACGTGACAGCGCCGGTCTGCGCCGGTTTGCCGATCAAGTCCTGTCAGTCGCACCCGACGCGGGCGGTGCGGCAATCATTATCGTTCAAACTGCCGATACTATTATTGGCGCTTTCCGTTCAGCGGCGGCGACCGCGCTGGTCGCTATCGCCATCATCCTATTCATCGCCCTGCGACGACCACTGGATGTTATGTTGGTTTTGGCGCCCTTGATGCTGTCGGCAATGCTGACAGTTCTCGTCGCCGTTTTGGTGCCGGTACCGCTCAATTTCGCCAACATTATCGCTCTCCCGCTCCTATTGGGGGTCGGCGTATCGTTCAATATTTACTTCGTGATGAATTGGCGCGCAGGGCAAACTTCCATTCTCGGTTCGGCGACCGCTCGTGCCATATTATTCTCTGCGCTGACGACCGGCACCGCCTTCGGATCTCTTGCATTGTCAGCCCATCCCGGAACGGCGAGCATGGGAACACTTCTGCTGATCAGCCTGGGATGTACGTTGGTCGCCAGTTTGGGCTTTATTCCGGCACTTCTTGCAGTAATGCCAAAGCCGAAAGACATTAGCCGACCGAACTGACCTTCGGGTCCGATCCTTCGTTCAGCGCGGGAAGTACCACCGAGACAGGCTGGGCTATCGGCCGGGCATCGCTGTTCGTGCCCATCTTATGCCCACGCCAAACAACTTCATCGACGCCAAAGGAAGCGGCTATTTCAGCAATGGATAAAATATCTCGGAACGGAAGCATCCAGAATGGCGTGGCAAAAGCAGGGCGTCCGACCAACGGTCGCAGGGCCGTATCGATGAGGCGCGTTGCCATAGCACGAATAATCCAGGCCCCGATGAACAGCGATATAGCCCAGGTCGCGGCCCCGGAGAACGCAATAGCCATCATGGACCAGAACAAGGGATACTGAAGAGTCGAACCGCATAAAGATACCGGGGCTAGTGCCCGTATTGTGCTGGTCCAGCGAATCTCGTGTTCCCACAAGGTTGGAAGTGTCGGCTCAGGTACGGTCGCAGCAGGTATTGTGTCTGCAAGGCCGACCGAGAGGCCGAGATTGCGAACCCGCTGCCCCATGACGTTGTCTTCGGCGAGAAGTTGTACCAGCGCTCGAAAGCCGCCAGTGCGCTCCAAAGTATCACGCCGGAGCATTGCAGTACTCCCGAGGCAGTCTTCACGACCCATAGCTCGAGACAACAAGACACCTGGCAAGAAACTGTGGCTGATCTGAGTAGCACCCATGTGCGATGCCCAGCCTTTTTTTGCTGGTTGCAGCCCGATGTACAGCGACGTGACTAAGCCTGTCCCGGGCTTTTCGAGTGCTGCGATTAGCCGTTCGAGGTAATTTGGCGGCAGATGAAGGTCGCTGTCGGAGATCACCAAGACATCATACCGCGCGGACGGCAGCATATTGATCAAATTGGCGACCTTACGATTCGCACCGTGAGGTGTGGGATCGATGACGACCGCAATGTCGCGCTCGGGGAACCGCTTCTGCAGACGCCGCAACACGGGCAAGGCCGCGTCATTTGGATCTTGAATTCCAAAGACGATCTGAAATTCCGGATAATCCTGCTGAAAACATGAGGAAAGTGCTTCCTCCAACAGGGGTTCGTCGCCGCACAACGGCTTAAGAATTGTTATTGGCGGATATTCGCTGGGAGGCTCGTTACTGCCGCGCCTGGCGAATCGACGGACAACCGCCACCCCCAAAATGCATTGCAGTAAGCCTAAGCCGGCGAACAATGCCATAAGGTCCGCGACGGCGGTCACTTGAGGACTGGCATGCGGTAAGGATCAGTCATTTGAGTTGCTTCATCCCCGGTAGGATCGTTTAAGCCATGAGATATATTCTAACTTCGATTATCAATATCCCGGAATCCTCGTTCTTAATATGAAGAATTTTAAGCTCCTGTCGATTGCCCTCGCCATAGTCGGGGTCACTGCCGCGACTCTGCTGGTCGGGTGGTTTGGTTTCGGCCGTGTCGCAACAGCGGTTTTATCAGCCGGCGCCAAGGGCTTCCTTATCTTTTGCGTCTGGCAAATCATCGTCATGGCGATCTTAGGAGTGGCATGGCGCGTGGTGGCGCCTGTACCTGGCACTCGCGCGCTAGCGGTGTTTGTCTGGGGACGAATGGTTCGCGATTCCGCCGCAAGCTGCCTGCCATTCTCGCCGGTGGGTGGATTCGTGATCGGTGCGCGAGCCATCACTTTGCATGGCATCGCCTGGCCGGTCGCAGCGATTTCCACTGTTGTGGACCTGACTGCGGAATTTGCTTCGGAGATTCTTTTCGCGCTGGGCGGATTGCTGATCCTGCTGGGCCGCACATCGAACGCGGCCGTCATTCGACCGGTGGAAATCGGAGTCGGTGTGGCACTTGTTGCCGGTATCGCCGTGCTGCGCTTGCAACGGGGTGTTGCGCCCTTATTTATGAAACTGGGCACGCGCCTGTTTGGCCAATGGTTCGGCGGCGCGGAACATGAGGGGATTTCGGCGGTTCAGTTAACCGCGACGTATGGCGACAGTACGAGGCTGGCGCTTTGCACGGTCATTCATTTGGCCGGATGGTTTGGAAAGGGTCTGGGAAATTGGATCGCCTTTCGGCTGCTAGGCTCCGATCTGGATCTTATGGGTGCGCTGGCGATCGAAGGGTTGCTGCATGTCGTAATGGCAACCGCCGTTCTGATCCCAGGCTATGCTGGTGTGCAGGAGGCGGGCTATGTCGCCTTGGGGTCTCTTTTCGGCGTTTCGCCGGAAATTGCGCTGGGCGTATCCCTCTTGCGGCGCGCGCGCGACATCGCAATTGGAATTCCTATTATCCTTTTCTGGCAGCTTGTCGAAGTGAGGCGTTTGCGCAGCCTGCCTGCGGCATAGCGGCACTGACTACCAGATATGAACAAACCGCATTTGCAGCGTGCTGCATTGCAACATAAGCTAAGCTCAATCTAGGAGCAGAATCATGCGACCGACAAATTTTCAGGGCAATATTCACATCATCAACTTTCCGTCGAGCACATCGGCGGCTGAGTTGGCCGAACTGTTCGATGAATTCGGGTTGGTACTGGGTGCACATATCAAATCGATTCCGTCGACTGGCGGTCATCTGCGTTTGGGAATTGTCTCACTGGCGCCTGACAAAGTGGCCGACAAAGCAATCGAAGCATTGCAGGGATATCAACTCGGCGGCCAGAAATTGAAGCTGAAAAGGTCTGTCCCTCCGGTAAAGGGCGAAAAGAAGCAGGCGGCACGACACGCCCCGGTGGAACGGACAACGCAAAATTCCGCCGAGCGCTTTCCGGTTCGCATGCCTACCGAGCCACCGCGCAAGGTTATCGTTGAATATCGCGGCCGACGCGCTTTGAACCGCGCAATCACCCGGTAACTTGATCCTCGGCTAGTCCTTCGGGATATCGAGTACCATCAGCGTGGTGCCCATGTGCGCACACAGGCGACCCTGCGAATCCGTGATCCGCGCCTCCGCGGTCGCGGTGCGCGATCCCAGATGAATGACTTTGCCGACGCAAGTTGCGCGGCCGCTCGCCATACTGACCGCCCGGATAAAGTTGATATGCAATTCAAGCGTGGTGCAGGTCTTTCCGAAGGGCAGGCGCGAGTGCACAGCCAATCCAGCAGCGGTATCGCACAGAGCGCTTAATATTCCCCCGTGGACGCATGCGATCAGATTGTAATGTTGTTCGGCGGGGTCGAGCGCGAAGACCATCTCGCCCGGTTCGACTGAAATCGGCTTGAAGCCCTGCAACTCGAAAGACGGCGGCAGCGGCATTTCGCCTGAGACCATCGCGCGCAGGATGTCGATCCAGGGAAGTTTTTTCTCCACACCCTGAAGTATGGCGGGATCGCACCATGATACGGTGATCTGGCGATTGTGCTGGATACGGTCAGGCATAAATCTTCCCTGTCTTGCGAAGGACTTCCAAAATATTAAACCGGCGCTGGCGGCAAGACGATAAACGTTGTGCTCATCAAGGCACAAAGATTTCCAGCCGCATCGATCACGCGCGCTTCGGCCGTAGCCGTGCGGGCGCCGACCCGGATAGCCCGGCCCACGCAGCTGATATGCCCGGATTCCAGCGTTACAGGGTGCAACAGGCTGACTTGCAATTCCAAAGTGGCGCAGCTTACCCCCGCGGGAACCCGCGTGTGGATCGCATAGCCTGCCGCCGTATCGGTGAGAGCCGTCAGGATTCCCGCCTGCATTGCCCCGCCATGATCGAGATGCTGCTCAGCGGGCAACAAAGCCAGCGCCACTTTGCCAGGCTCAACCAGAACAAGTTCCGCACCCAGAAGCGCCATGCATGGCTCGATCGGGATCGAGCCATCTCTTACGGCACGGAACAGATCGATAGGCTTCATCAGCTTTCGCGCGGCATAGAGCCGAGTCGGCTCCGACCAGGTGACCAAGACCCCACGATTGGCTTTTGCATTGTTCATAGACGGCTATTAGCGAACGCGGCGCGTTAGAGAAAGCTGTAGGGATCGATGTCGACTTGAACGCGCACGTGCCCGGGTATGGCGACGCGATTGACCCAGTCTGACATCAGCGGCTGGACCGGGACGTCGCGTCGCGCCTTTAGGAGCAGTCGTTCCCGGTGCAGACCGCGCAGCATTGAAAGCGGCGCCGGCGCCGGACCCAATACGACGATACCCTCGCCACGCGGCGCAGCGCGTGCCAGTTCCCGAGCAACCTGCCCGACCTCGGCAGTATCGGGGCCCGAGACAATAATAGCCGCCAAGCGCGAAAACGGGGGCATGGCCGCGGCACGGCGCTCGTCCGCCTCCACCGCTAGAAAGGCCTCGCGCTGATTGTCTGCCAAGGCCTGCATTACCCGATGCTCCGGCATATAGGTTTGCAGCAGGACGTGTCCCGGCCTCTGTGCCCGCCCTGCCCGGCCCGCGACCTGATGGAGCAGCTGGTAGGTTCGCTCCGACGCCCTGAGATCACCGCCGGTGAGACCCAGATCGGCGTCGACGACACCCACCAGGGTCAGCATCGGGAAATGATGCCCCTTCGCGATGATTTGGGTCCCGATCACGATATCGACCTCATGATCCTGCACCTGCCGAATGGCTTCCTGCAGAGCCATCCCGCGTCCGGCGAAGCCTTGAAACATATCGCTTGCCAACAACGAGACGCGGGCATCGGGAAAAAGCTCGCTCACCTCATCGGATATGCGCTCTACCCCCGGCCCGCATGGGGCGAAGCTGCCGACATTGTCGCATTGCGGACAGTTCGTCGGGATCGGCTCCGCATGGTCGCAGTGATGGCACCTAAGCAAGCCCTGGAACCGGTGCTCCACCAACCAGGCCGTACAGTTGGGGCATTGCATGCGATGCCCGCATGACCGGCAGAGGGTTAGGGGTGCATAGCCACGCCGATTGAGGAACAGCATCGCCTGCTCGCCCGCAGCCAGAGTATCGGCCACAGCCTGCGTTAGCATGGGGCTGAGGAAACGGCGTGCAGGCGGGCGTTCCCGCCGCATATCGATCAGCCCAATTCTCGGCAACGCGGCACCGGCGTGGCGGGAGGGGAGATACAATCTGTCATAGCGGCCGGCCTCGGCATTCACGACCGATTCAAGCGAGGGAGTAGCCGATACCAGCACAATGGGAAAACCGCCCAGGTGGGCTCGCGCTACTGCCATGTCGCGGGCGTGATAGATGACGCCGTCTTCCTGTTTGAATGCCGCCTCGTGCTCCTCATCGACGACGATGAGACCCAGATCGCAATAGGGCAGAAACAAAGCAGAGCGCGCGCCGACGACGACCTTGGTTTTGCCCTCGGCCACGCCGCGCCAGGTCATCCGCCGGGCAGCCGGTCCGACGTCGGAGTGCCACAGTGCGGGCATCGCGCCGAAACGCCTGGCGAAGCGATCCAGCAACTGGGCCGAGAGCGCGATCTCAGGTAACAGAACCAGCGACTGTCGGCCCGCAGCGATATTGGCCGCCACCGCCTCAAAATAGACTTCGGTCTTACCTGCCCCCGTAACGCCGTCGAGCAATGTAGCAGAATAGCCGGCGCCGAGCTTTGCCTTCAGACGGTCTGCCGCCAGCACTTGATCGTCCGACAAAGTCGGTCCGTCACCCAGCGGCTCGAATGCGGCGGCCGGGTAGCGGGGCGGCATCATCACGGTTTCGAGCGCGCCTGAATCGGCCAAACCGCGTACCACAGCCACACCGCAGCCCGCTGCCTCGGCCAATTCCTGGGCGGCTGCGGTACCTCGCTCTTCGAGAACGTCGAATATGCGACGGCGGGCGGGGGTGAGCGCGATATCCGGCAAGGTCTGCGCTCGGCGGAAAGCGACACCGCCCCTTGGCTGCTCCAACGCCTTTGGCGCGGTCAGCGACATCCGCATCACCGTCCCTGGCGGCGACAGCGTATAAGCGCCAACCCAATCGATAAAGCGGCGGTGGATCTCCGGCATGGACGGGGCATCGAAGCGACCGGCGACCGGCTTCATCTTCTTGGCTGAAACATCTCCCAGCCCCTCTCCCCAGACGACCCCCAGCACCTCACGCGGACCCAGCGGTACGCGAACGTAATCGCCGACGACCAGATTCATCTCGGGGGGGGCGAGATAATCGTAAGGACCGAGCGGGTATGGCAGCAAAACGGAAACACGGCGCCAATCCGAGCGATCCGTATCTCCTTTTTGTGAACTGGCATCGACATCGGCCATGCTTTAAACTCTGGGCAAGGGAATCGGGCGTTCGAGTCCGCTTCTCCGCCAGTTGGTTCCTATACCCGGATAAGTCATGAAATTCTTCGTCGATACCGCCGAAATTGCCGACATCCGGGACCTTGCTGAGACTGGCTTGCTTGATGGGGTAACCACCAACCCGTCGCTCGTCGCCAAGTCGGGGCGGCAATTCATCGATCTGGTCAAGGAAATTTGCGAGGTCGTGGACGGTCCGGTCAGCGCCGAAGTCGCCTCGACCGATTTCGACACGATGCTCGCGGAAGGCAAATTTCTCAGCACGTTGGCTCCCAATATCGCGGTAAAAGTGCCGCTCACGCCGGCGGGACTCAAAGTGTGCAAGACTTTGTCGCGCGACGGCACAATGGTCAACGTGACGCTGTGCTTTTCCGCGGCGCAGGCGCTGCTGGCGGCCAAAGCCGGTGCGACCTTCGTTTCGCCCTTCGTCGGACGTCTGGACGATGTCGGCGAGAACGGCATGAACCTGATCGCCGACATCGCCCAGATCTATGCGATGTACGATGAGATCGACACCCAGATACTGGTCGCGTCGATTCGCCATCCGATCCATCTGATCGAAGCCGCAAAGCTGGGCGCGGATGTTGCGACCATGCCGCCGGCGGTCATCCGCTCGCTGTTCAACCACCCGCTGACGGATAAGGGTTTGGCCCAGTTTGTCGCGGATTGGGCCAAGACAGGGCAAACGATACCCACCTTGCCGGCCGGCAAGAAAACCAAGTCGGTCGTCCTGTGAAAGGCACTCGCGAGACCGGACCGGCACCGCGAAAGCTGGCCCAGCCAGCACAGCCGATCGACGAGGCGACCGAGGCGGAAATCGCCGCCTATCTGGCAGCCCATCCCGACTTCGTGCAGCGCCACCCTGCGCTGCTGAGAACCCTGACACCCCCCTCGATCGATCGCGGCAAGGGCGTCGTGGATTTTCAACGATTCATGGTCGCGCGGCTGCAGGGCGATATCGACCAACTGACCCTCGACAACACCGCGCTCATTCATACCGCACGAGCCAATGCACATAGCCAGGCGCGTATTCACGCCGCCGCCTTGGCATTGATCGAAGCGCAAAGCCTGGGGCAGTTGCTTGAGGTCCTGACCGGCGACCTGATGGATGTTCTCGATGTGGACGTTATCGCGATGGTCGTCGAATCGAATGGTGTCGACCTGCCGCATGTCGCTGCATCAGGGATCAGGATCGTCGAGTCCGGCGCGGTCGACGACTGGCTGGGCCGGCACGAAGCCCTGCTGCAGGGTAATATCGCTGGCGATTCCGCCATCTACGGCGAAGGCGCGGGCCTGATCCAGAGCGAGGCATTGCTGCGGCTCGTCATCAGTTCGCGAACTCCGACCGGGCTCGTCGCCTTCGGCAGCCGCGATCCCAATCTCTTCCATGAAGGCCAGGGAACCGAACTGATTACCTTCCTGGGCGGCGTCATCCAGCGGCTGCTGCGCGCATGGCTGGATCTTCCGGCCTGAGCCCTTCCGCGGTTAAGGGCCGCACCGAGACCAATCTTGCCCTGGCTGCGGCCGAGGATCTGGCTGCGGTCCTGCCGCGTTGGCGGGACTGGCTGGAGGTCGAGCGGCAATTCTCGCCCCATACCGTCACCGCCTATGTCGGAGATCTGACGGGTTTCCTGGGCTTCTTCGCCGGCCATCGTGGTCAGCCAGTCAGGCTGCGCGATCTGGCCGATGCCGGGCTGGCCGACTTTCGGGCCTGGCTGGCGCGGCGAACGGCGGCTGGCGCTACGGCGGCCAGCCGCGCCAGGGCTGTCTCGGCTCTGCGCAATTTCTTCCGCTGGCTCGACCGTTCGGGAATATTGCACAATGCTAAAATTGGCGCCCTGTCGGCGCCCAAGCTGCCGAGGACGGCGCCCAAACCCCTGCCGGTCGCCGATGCTGCTGCCTTACTCGAGGCAGCCGAGACTTTCGTCGAAGAACCCTGGATCGGCCTGCGTGACCGGGCGCTGTTTACGCTGCTCTACGGCTGCGGCCTGCGCATATCCGAGGCGCTAGCCCTGAACCGGGGTGCCCTGCCGCTGGGCTTGTCGCTCAGGGTGCTTGGCAAAGGCCACAAGGAACGGCTGGTGCCGGTGCTGCCCGCGGTCAGCGAGGCCGTTGCACTTTACGCCGAGTCCTGTCCCTTCCGGGGCGACAAGGACGATGCGCTGTTCGTCGGCGCCCGCGGCAAGCGGCTGGATCCGGCCATCGCACAGAAGTCGATGCGCAGTCTTCGGCACCAATTGCAGTTACCGGATACGGCCACGCCCCATGCACTGCGCCATTCCTTCGCCACGCATCTCCTGGGCGGCGGCGGGGACTTAAGGGCGATACAAGAACTGCTTGGCCACGCTTCGCTCTCCACCACGCAGCGTTACACCGAAGTCGAGACCGAGCAGCTTCTGTCCGTCTATCGGGATGCCCATCCAAGAGCCCGGGGATGAGCGCCGGCTACTCCGGCACGCCGTTGGTGAAGAAGCTCGGCTACAAGCTCGGATACCGCGCCTTATGGCTGGATACGCCGGACGATTATTCCGCCTGGCTCGGCGGCTTACCGGACGGCGTCACGACGGATCGTGCGTCTTCCGGGACACCTTATGACCTGGTGCATCTGTTCGCGCGAACCCTTGCCGAATTCGACCGGCAACTTCCGCAGGCGCGGGCGGCTCTGAAGTCCGAGGGGATGATCTGGGTGTCCTGGTATAAGCAGGCAGCTAAAATACCGACCGACGTGACCGAAAATGCAATCCGCGCGCGGGCCTTGGCGGGCGACCTGGTGGATGTGAAGGTCTGCGCCGTCAGCGACATCTGGTCCGGCCTGAAGTTGGTGATCCGCAAGGCGCTGCGGTGATCGCCTAGCTCAGCGGCCGGATATACCGCTTGGCGAAATCCTCCATCAGCCGCTTCTTGTCGTCCAGCGACGAATGCAGTCCCAGGCTGAAATAGAACGGGTAGCTCACGCCCGAGGTCATGCCCTGGTCGGCCAGCCGCTTGAAGGTGTCGATGTCGGGCGGGGTCGAGAGGGGGATGACCGTCTCGAACGGCAGGTGGTCGCGTCCGGCCTCGCGCCGCATGCGGTTGAGCTCGGCCAGCAGCCCCGGCACCTCGTCCGGCATGTTGCCGGCGCCGATCAAGCCGTCAGCAACCTCGGCAATGCGCTTCAGCGCCTTGGGGGCATGGCCGCCGAGATAGATCGGCACGGTCTTCTCGGGCGCGGGCGCGATCTGCAGCGCGGGAAAGTCGTAGATTTCGCCCTTGTGGGAGACCATCCCGCCGGCCCACAGCTTGCGCAGGACGGCGATCTGCTCGTCCATGATCTTCCCCCGCTTGTGGAAGTCGACGCCGTATATGTCGAACTCGTCCTTCATCCAGCCGATGCCGGCGCCAAGGATGAAGCGGTTGTTGGTTAGGATGGCGAGCGTGCCGGTAGCCTTCGCCACCTCGAACGGGCTCCTGAGCGGCAGCACGTAGACCGCGGTCGAGAGCTTGAGCCAGGTCGTGGCCGCCGCCATCGCCATGATCGAGATCCAGGCATCGGGGTAGGGCCAGTCCGGGCTCATCGCCGGCTTACCGGTCGTCGAGTAGGGATATTGGGCCTTGACCACCTCGGGATAGACCGCGTGATCGGCGTTCATTACCCCTTCGAAGCCGACCTCCTCGGCGAACTTCGCCACCTCGGCCAGCTGCTCGACCTCAATCCACGGAACCATCTGCCAGAACTTCATGCGACTTCCTCCCGAACCGATTCCCACCAGCCTGTCGATTCCCACCAACCTAGCGGGACTATTCTATCTGTGCGACCTTGATTCCAACGCCGGTCCGCTTTAACCGCCAATCCGATAAGGACCACAGGGGAAGTTCGTCTATGCCTAACGACATCATAATCGATGATCTGCGCCATCCGGTGCTGAGCGAGACGCAGAAGGCCGGTCAGGCCTGGGGCGACGCCAACCCAATCACCTTTACCGAACAGGCGGTCCTCGATGTCGCGCGTCAGCGCACCGGCCTTACCGATTTCGGGCCGGACGATTTCCGCGAGCGGATGAACATGCTCTTCACCGAGTGGAACGCCGACCGGGGCATGAGCAATATCCATCGCCATACGCTGTGGAGCTATGTCACCCGCTATGCCGCCAACCGGCTTCTGTTCCGGGACATACTGAAGCGCCACCCCGAGATCCACGATGAGGTGATCGAAAAGCCGATCATCGTCGCCGGCCTGCCCCGTTCGGGCACTACCCATCTGGTCAATATCCTGGCTGCCGACCAGCGCCTGAGGTCCCTGCCCTTGTGGGAATCTTACGAGCCCCTGCCCATACCCGGCGAAGCAATGCTGCCGAACGGTGTCGATCCGCGCTATCAGCGCTGCGCCGACGCCTGGGATCAACTGCGGGCAAGCGTGCCGCTGCTGGCGGCGATGCATCCGATGGAGCCCGACCATATCCATGAAGAGCTGGAGCTGATGGGCCCCGACTTCGCCTCCTATAATTTCGAGTGGATATCGAAAATCCCCAAATGGCGGGACCATTATTACGCCACCGACCAGACCCCCCATTACGAATATCTGAAGACCGCGCTGAAGGTTCTTCAGTGGATCAGGGGGCCAAAGCGCTGGGTTCTGAAATGCCCTCAGCACATGGAACAGCTGCCGGTCCTGAAAAAGGTCTTCCCCGACGCTACGGTCGTGATCACCCATCGCGATCCGGTCGCGGTCGTCCAATCGGCAGTGACGATGACCGGATACACCCAACGTTTCTACCGCAACAGCGTCGAGCCTGAGGCTCTGCTCGCCTATTGGTCCGACCGGATCGAGCATCTGCTGCGCGCCTGCGTGCAGGACCGCGCCGTCTGGCCGGAGGGGCAGAGTGTCGATGTCTATTTCGACCGCTTCATGGCCGACGACATGGGCACGGTAGAGGGGATTGAGGCTAAGGCCGGCTTGCCCATGACCCCGGCCGTCAGAGCCCAGATCGATCAGTTCCTGAACGAACATCAGCGCGGCAAGGAAGGCCGCGTGATCTATAACCTGAAACGCGATTTCGGCGCCGACCCGGCGGAACTTCGCAAACGTTTCCAGTTCTATTTCGACGCCTTCCCGGTAAAGGCAGAGGTTAAGTAGAGTCTAATAATTTACGCCTCGTCATTGCGAGCGCAGCGAAGCAATCCAGAGTCACAGGCACGAACCATCCTGGATTGCCGCGTCGCTACGCTCCCCGCAATGACGATCATAGGAGAGCAAACGCATGGACACACTCGACGGTAAGCGCGTCATCGTCACCGGCGGCGCGGGCGGCATCGGCAATGCGGCGGTCAAGGCGCTGGTTGAGGCCGGCGCGCGTGTCGCCTGTACCTATAACGCCGCAAAACCCGATCTGCCCGCCGGCGTTCACGGCCAGCGCTGCGACATCACGAGCAAGACCGACATCGATGAGGCCTTCGACCATTTTGCCCGTGCGCTCGGTGGACTGGATGGGCTGATCCATGCCGCCGGGGTTCACGGCTCCTGCCCCGCCGATCAATTGAGCGAGGCCGATTGGGACGGCATGTTCGCCCTCAACGGGCGGGCGACGATGCTGACCAATCAGGCGGCATTCCGCCATATGAAGGCGGGCGGCGGGTCGATTGTGAATATGGGCTCGGTCGAGGGTGTGCGCGGCTATGCCGGGAACGCCTGCTATGCCGCAACCCGCGGCGCGGTGATGGCCTGGACACGCAGCATCGCGCTGGAATGGGGCAAGTATAATATCCGCGCCAACTGTGTGGCCCCTGTCGTCTTCACCGGCCCGGCCGAGCGGATGCGGGCCAAGCTGGACGAAGCGACCAACGCCATGATCGACGCCCATCTGGCCCAGGCGATCCCGCTGGGCGGCAAAATGGGCGATGCGCGGACGGACCTGGCCCCGGTCCTGGTCTTCCTCGCCTCGGACGCCTCCCGCTTCATCACCGGCCAGACCATCTCGGTCGACGGCGGCTTCATGATGCTGGGCTCTTAAAAAGGGGAAGCGCGCGGCCGGCCCTTTTTTAGGCTACCCAAGCGTCAGGACCGCCGGTATTGCAAAGCTACCTTCTTCTCCCCTTTCCCACAGTTCGGACAGGATAGAGTCAAGCCAACTTCGAGGACGATATGCGTCTATTGTTTGTGGTTTGCCTGTCGCTATTTCTGATCGCAAAAATCGGCAGCGCCGGCGCCAATACCATAGATGCTCAGGTAGCCTTACGGCTTGCCTGCAGCGCGGCTGCCGAGATTTACGATGGCGATAAGCGGCAACTCGTCCAACGAGACTGCGGGTCGAACTACAAAGTTAGCGACGCCGGAAACGACTTTTGGCTCGTCGAGCCAAAGCAGCATTCGTTCGGGTACACCTCGTTTAGCGTTCGCAAGAGCAATGGCGATATAATTACGCACGCTACCAACTAGCTTATCGCTCGGCGACGGTCGATTGGACTTCAGCTGGGTACGGGCAGCATAATATTCTGCAGAAGAATGCGATGCTCCACTTCTTGTTTGTCCCGGTAGCAGAGACTAGGACACCATCTTTTCCAGCTTAGCCAACCGTCCTAGTCTGGACCCGTCGTTATAAACTGACTTATCCCTCTCGCTTCTTGAAGCGCAAACACGACCTGACCATCGTCCGCGCGGGCCACGAGATAGCCCGCCCTATGACCGAGTTCCACCATGCAGCGTAGGTAATTATCCGTGCCGAGCTGGTCGCCGCGAGCAATGCATGCGGCCCGGTCGTGAGCTAGGGCATCCTGAGTCAGTCGCGCATTTTCGCCCGGCGACGCACAGGCCGGCAGGATTAAGAGTGGCAAAATAGCGAGCTTGCTCACCATGCGCCTCCCGTTAGTAGTGGTAGAAACTCGCTCCATGGCAGCCTCCACCATTCTTGGTTTCTATGATTACGCTCAGATATGGCGCTGCCTGCGTTGATCATCTGCCTCTGGGTGCGGGAGGTATAATATGCGGAAATGAAACACCTGATGATCTACGCGTTCAGTTCAGTGGTGCCTGTCATTGCGGCGTTCGTTCTAGTGCGCTTCGTGCGAGCATCAATAAAATCCGGGAAGATTGTCGGGCGAGGCGGCTTTATCGGGGTAAGGACCTATTATCGAGTGGAAACGCCCGCCGTTTATTGGTTCTTTCTCATATTTAACACCCTGGTCGGCTTGGCGATGTTAGGCATAGTTGTAGGGCTTATTGTTTCGCAGGCTCCTAAGCTGACCCATTAGGAGAAGTTTTTTTTCCAAAGCGCCATAGCTCGGCCCGCCGCTTGCAACAGCGCCGGATTGCTACTTAAATGCCGGCCCGAATAAGGCCGTTCCTCCGCTCTATGGCCACCGGAACAGGCGTAACTGTTCCGACCTCGGGCAGTTCATAGTCCATAGTGCCATGAAAATTTTTGAAACTTTTACAACCGGATACGACGAGGTCGAGGATCGGATTAGTCTGGTCGGGTCCTGCCTGAAGGGGGATGTCGTCCAACTCTGGCTGAACCTGCGCCTCATGCAGAAATTCCTGCCGCCCATGATGGATTGGCTGAAGAATACCGATCGCGCCGAACCCGCCAAAGCTGCTCAGGTCCAGGGATTCATGCAGCAATCCGCCCGCGAGGCGATGGGGCAACAGCCGCCGGTCATGCCCACCGGGAATAGCGAAAAATGGCTTGTTCGCTCGCTCGATTTGAATTGGGGGCCCGGGCAGATCGTGCTCGTCCTTAAAGGGGAGGGCGATCAGGCGGCCACGATAGGCTTTCCGACTCTCATCGCACGGCAATGGCTGAATGTCGTTTACGACCTCTACAGGAAAGCAGACTGGCCTTTAACCATCTGGCCGGACTGGATGTCGGAAGGCGCAGCCGCGCCCGCTACCCCTCACATCGTAAAGCACTGATAAGCCGGCAGTTTAATGCTCGGTTCCTGAAAAACCATCGCCGGACGGCGAGAAGATCCTGGCATAGGCGTCTGCGCGCTCATCCCAAGTCTGCGCCACCTGAAGCAGTTTGGTGCGCATCTCGGGATCTGTGATCTGGTTGGAAAACGCCCGCAAGGACGCTGCCTGGGCGCGGCAGGACGGTTCATTATCGAATATTTCGGGCATTTTTCGGCTTTGCATAATCCGATTACGCGCGAACAACCCGATTGGATCAAATATTTATAAAATTATTATGGATATTATAACCTATTGATTAATATATATTTTTTAGTCTTGCCGTCAGTGGGCTAAGCCGGATCAGCCCCAGCAGCGCACCGCGCCGGTGTCGACATGGACGAAATCGTCTTCGGGGTAATAGCCCACGCCGCCCGATCTCATCGCCAGCGCCGCCTGATGCACAAGGGAAAGTCCGGTTCCCGGCAGGCGTATGTCGATGGCGCGGCCTTCCATGTGCAGGCTGTGCGCCGCCACCCCCGCCGATGCCTCATGCATCAATGCGTTGCTTTCCGGCGACCGGTATCCCGAAATCACATTGAAGGGCGCCGCGCTGCCCACGGTTGCATGCAGCCGGTGAATCACATCCAGCAACTGCGGGTCGATCGGGTGAATCTTGTTGTTGCGATAATCGCGCAGCACGACCGCGACGGCGCGTAGCGCATCGGGAACATACCGGCCGTTGTGCCAATATTCGGCCTTCAGCCGTTCCCCGGTATGCAGGTTGAGAAATGACAGTTCCCGCCCCGCCGCCGGGGCCATCAGCCCGCGCGCCAAGACCGGCAAAGGCAGCACCATCGCCGCCCCCATTCCCAATGCCGCCTTCAGCAAAAGACGGCGCGCCGGCATCTCGTTCGCCGGGCTCATCCCACCTATCGCACTGCGATTGTTCATCCCGACTCCTAAGCGAAATTTATTTCGTCCAGAAGGGAACTAAACAGTAATTCTTGAATTATCAATAGCCGTACTGCTATATAAATCACTACAGATTATTGTGATACAGAATTATAAAATATTTTTTATGATCTATATCCGTTTTATGAACCTCACAAGAACAATAACATAATTACTATTCAGGCCGTATTTGTTTTTACGTCAATGCAGCGGGAAAATAGACCGTGTATCGGATTTTTCCGGCACCTGAAACAGGATTTCCGCGATTGGCGGGTAACGGCGCTTTCGCGACCACACCTCGTCTGGTATGCAGCTTCCTATGGCCTGGATGTACGGTCCATCCGGGAAATGTTGCCTAAACGGTTAAGCCCGTGCGCACGGGTAATCCCGACAACATCGGTTCGATACACCGATTATGGAGTACTCGGTGGAGCAGAGTTACGATAAGGCTGCGGCCGAAAAGATCGCCATGCGCCCACTTCAACAGTGCCTGCGACACTGGGCGCTGACGAAACCGGTTGCCGTTGCCGTGGTCGACAACGGCACCGCATACAGCTATCGGCAAGTCGCAATCAATACCGTTCAATATATTAAAATGCTCGAAGCCGCCGGCCTGCGTAAGGGTATGCTTGTCGGTATCGTCTCCGACTACCGCTACCTGCATCTTTTGCTTCTTGTAGCCTGCTCGGCCATCGGCGCGACGACGATTTCCCTGACGGCGTTCGAACTGGATGCCGATCTGGAGCTTCAGCGCCGCTGCGAGCTGTTCCTGCTCGGGAGTGAAGTACCCGAAACCATCGCAGAAAACCTCAAAGGCGTTATCAGATTGAGCCAAGACTTGCTGGATCACGCACTGAATACGCCGGTAGATGATTTTTCCGCGCTGAATACCGTTCCTGGCGACAACGATATCGTCCAAATCGCCCGCAGCTCGGGAACGACGGGCACTTCAAAATTCATACCGCTCACCGAACCGCGCCACAGAGCGCGATTCAGGTCATATGTCTGGAGTTTCACGGACTTTTCGCAGATTTCCGATCTGATCATCGTCTTCAACCTGACGATGGGCGCCGCGGCGGCGATGGCGTTCATCAGTCTGCACTACGGCAAGACAATGAGATTTTGCACAATTCAGGATTTGGAACAGAACGTCGCGGCTGCTGATCGGTCATTCGTTCAGTTGCTGCCCTTCTATATCGCCGAAACAGTGAAGTCGTGCGGCGGGCGACCCTGGAAGAAAAAAGCCTACGAAGTGCGCAGCATCGGCGGACCGGTTCCGGATCATCTCCGAAGTCAGATTTTAGACCTGTTCGCTTCGAACGTGATTTCGGACTACGGCTCGATGGAGACGTCTGCGATTTCGGTGACCGGCGGCCCTGAAGCCGGAAAACTATATCCCGGCGTTTCGGTACGAATTTGCTCCGAAGCCGGCGACCTGCTTCCGCCGGGGAGAATCGGGGAAATTGAAGTCAAATCCGATCAGACGATCGGCGGATATCTCTGGGACCCGGAACTCAACCGAAAACATTTTAGAGACGGGTGGTTTCGTCTCTTCGATCTTGGCTATGGTACCGAAGCCGGCGAGTTGATTATCGTGGGGCGCGGGGACGATGTTCTCAATATCGGCGGCTTCAAAGTCGCGCCAGCCCATACCGAAAATCAGATCAAGCTTCTGGATGGCGTGAACGACGCAGTTCTGCTCGGCCTTCCCGATGCGCAGGGGATAGAGGAACTCCACGCCTATATAGAAAGGAACAATCCGGCCGACGATTCGGCTCTGCAGGAACGCATCCTGCGCACAATCTATTTCGGCGTCAGAGAGGTGACGCTGCACTTTGTCTCCAAACTGCCGCGAACCGAAAGCGGCAAGGTCCGAAGGGGCGAACTGCGCGACGGGCTTGC
Organism: Rhodospirillales bacterium; assembly: GCA_003165335.1. Taxonomy (GTDB): domain Bacteria; phylum Pseudomonadota; class Alphaproteobacteria; order BOG-932; family Roseiterribacteraceae; genus BOG-932. The sequence goes on from PLTD01000057.1 coordinate 23,481, forward strand.
GGCGGCGAGAGCGAAACTCGCGATGACCGAGGCGAAGCTGGCTTCGAATTGACCAAAAGATACTAAAGCGTGCGGGCCGCCGTGGCGTTACCCGGATCGGTCTTTGCGGTCGGCGCCGCAGCCGGATGCAAAGCGGTCCATAGCAGCGCGTCGCGGCCATAGGGGTCGAGACCCAGCACCAGTTTGCCGTTGGGGTCGAGCCAGGCCGTGCGATAGACCAGCGAAACGGGCACCGGCTGCGACAACGCGATTAAGCGCAACTTGCCGGTCTTCTGCATATCGTCCAGGCTTTCGGGCAGCGACGCCGCCTTGTCGTCCAACAGCAGTTCGGCCAACCCCTTGGCGTTATCCAGACGCACGCAGCCATGGCTGTAATTACGCAGCTCGAACCGGAATTTGCCCTGATCCGGCGTGTCGTGCAGATAGATGTCCTGGGCATTCGGCATCACGAATTTATAAAGCCCCAGCGGGTTGTCCGGCCCGGCGGGCTGAACGTAACGCTCCCCGTCCTTATCGCTCACTCGCACAATTCCGTGCTTGGCGAAATAGGCGGCGCGATGGCCCCGAAGTTCTTTCAACACGACCGGCGGCAGTGTCCAAGTCGGGTTCAGCACCACCGTGGTGATCTCGGTTTCCAAAAGGGGCGTCTGGTTCTCCGCCGTGCCGTCGACCACAGACATCGCCAATATGACGTGATCGTCCTGAAAGACATTCAGCGAATAGGACGCGAGATTGACCACGACTCTGCGGCCCTGCGGGGGTGCTCCGGCCCAGCGGGCGCGCTCCAGATTGACGATCACCTGCCGCAGCCGATCCTCGGCCGGCATATTCAATGCCGCACGCGTATCCTTTCCGATCGTCCCGTCCGGCTTGATCCCGTGCGTGCCCTGGAAATCTTTGACGGCGGCGACAAGGTCCGGCGCATAGAGGGTCTGCGCGGCGCCGGTTGACGGTGTGGGGTCCGCCGCAATTCGCCCCTCCGCGATCAGCCGCAGCCGCAGCGCCGGTATCGCAGGATCGTGCCCGCCGGGGCGGATGGTCGCCCCATCGGGAAGCGCCTGCCAACCACCCGCCGCGGCCAGGGGCCGAAGCACGGCGAGTGTCGCCTTCAGGGCGCGATATTCCGGGGTCGAGGGCGGCCAGGCGGCAAACACTGCCGGCAGGGATGCCGGATCCAGCGTCGCCGCGCTCTCCAAAGCATTTTCCGTGTCGATGCCGCCTGACTTGAGCCCGCTTCGCTCGTCGGTTTGAAGCGGCGTCAATTTCCCGCCGCTGGCATCCTGAACGTAATGAAACAACCCGTCGCTGAGCAGCAGGTCCCGATCGACACGGTCCCCGTCCGCGGTCGCTCCGGCCAGGCTGGCGATTTCGGCTGTATGATATTCGGCCGGGTCCAGACCCTCGGCATCGGCCGAAGATAATAGGGCGGCGACCGCCGCAGCACGCGGGCCCAAACCCGCGCCATCGCTATCCCAGGCCGGCGCATAGTTGCGGCGGGAATAGAACGCCTGAAGCGCAACCTGGTTGAGGTTCACCCCGTGCGCGCTCAGCGGCTCGACCGCGGATACACGGGCCATGATCAGGCCGGTGCGCGCATCGGCCTGGGCCTCGGCTCGAACCGCCGGAAACAGGACAAGGATGATGCCGAAAATCGACGACGCCGCGGCCAGTCTCAGCCCAAAGCGGTAAACACCATGCGACACCATCGGGTCAGCCCATAAATTCGAGGAGATCACGTAACCCGGACCCAACCCCGCGATGGTCGTTTAGTTCAGAGTCGCGATTCCGACCGCAGTTTATCTCCGTCAGGGCCGGCCCGCTACTGCACCGAACGAACTACTTAGCCAACGATCCCGCGCTCACAGCGGCCGGTACAAAAACGCCAGCACCACCATCACCGCACCAACGCCGATCAGCCAAAGCAGCAGCCCCGGCGGGGGATTGTGATGCGGTTCCTGTGTGGGTCTTTTCATCGCCGTACCGTCTAATTCGCCTTGGGCGGTGTATAGGGCGTGAACTCGCCCAGCAGGCAGGTAGCCCCGAACAGCGGACCGCCGCCTTGTTCGATCACGCGGATCGTCTGCAGGTTCGAACAGATTCGGTCAATATCCGTCTCATATTTGAACCCGCCCGAGGCTTTCAGGCCAAAGCAGCGTTCGGTCAGCGTGTTCTTCCAAATCTTGCCGCCGATCATATGAAACAGGATCGTATTGTCGTCCGTCACCTCCGTATGGTCGATCCGATAGGTCTCGATGCATACGCCCTTCGACGCGACCTGCGCGGCATCGCCGCCCGCCGGCGCTGTACTCTTGGGCCCCATCGCACAGCCGGCAAGCCCGACCATCAAGGCGCAGCCGATGGCGGCGGCCTGTACCGCGGGTCTGTTTAACCGGATCATCGTCGTTTCCTCCGCTGCGGGCATATGATCTTAAACGGTCGAATCGCTCCCAACCTACGTCGCCTTGCTGCTATCGTCACGCCGCCAACTCGACCTTCATGGAAACAGGACCGAACAGAAACGGCGTCGGCATATAGCGCAGGTCGAAATCTGCCACGGTGCGCAAAGCCCCCGGCTCGACCCGTTCCACGAAGACCTTCAGCGCCTCTTGAATCTCCATCCGCGCCAACTGGTTGCCGACGCAGAAATGCGCGCCCAGCCCAAAGGAAAGATGGGGCGCAGGGTCGACGCGGTCCAGCCGAAAATCATGCGGCCGGTCATAGACGGCGGCGTCGCGATTGGCTGGGGCGATGGCCGCGATGATCCGCTCCCCCGCCGCGATCGCCATGCCGTTCACCGTCGCCGCCTCGGTTGCGGTACGGATGACGAACAGCACCGGCGGCGCCAGGCGCAACCCCTCCTCCACCGCCGCCGGTACCAGCGACGGGTCGTCGCGGATCGCGGCGTGCAGATCGGGCTGAAGGATCAGCTCATGGAACAGATTGCCCAGAAAATCCCGCGTCGTGGCGCTGCCGCCGAGCAGCAACTGGATCAGTACCATACGGATGATCGTCTCGGGCGGCGCTGCCCCGGCCTCTCGTGCGGCCTCGGTAATGCGCGAGATGGCGTCGGGGTCGCCCTCGCGCTCTAATCTTCGCTGGGCGATCAGATCGTCGATGAATCCGGTGAATTCGGGAAATGCCGCCTTATAGCCGAAACCGCGCGGCGTGCGATTGGTGACCGGCATCTCGCTGGAGAGAATCGTCTCGGCCTGTTCGGACAGCCAGTCGCATTTGTCCAGCGGCACGCCCATCAGCCGGGCGATCACCCTGTTGGTAAGGATGACGCTGAAATCCCCCACCAGGTCGCCGCTGCCGCGCGCCAGGATCGCCTCCAGCAGCCGGACCGAGGTTTCGCGGGCAAAATTGCGCAAATCCTCCACCGCGCCCGGTCCCGCGGCCGCCCCGATCGCCAGTCGGCGGATCGGCCCATGTTCCGGCGGGTCCAGCTCGCCCAGCGTGCGGTCCTCGATCGGCACCTCAAGCCCGGTCGGGCGAAATCCGCCGGCATTGGCGAAGACCGTCGGCGCCATCAAAATCCGGCGGGCATCCTCATAGCGATGGACCATGACGAAGCCGCTCGAAAGCCGCAGCACTGGCGCCTCATCGGCCAGCCTGCGGGCAATCTGCGCCACCGCATGTGTTTGCGCCGCGTCGAACGGGTTGAAGTCGAAACTCTGGGTCATGATGGGACGCCGTTCCCCGATTGGCCGCCGGTGCGCCCGGCGTTGTCGGGAAGATGTTACCCTTTCTTCCGCCTCAGGACAGGGTCAATTTATTTGGCCGCGGCAACCGCGCCATGTGCGATCTGAATGATCTTTTCGGCGATGGCCTCGGGCGACAAGATAAAATCGATGCAGCCGCTGGCGATCGCGCTTTCGGGCATGTCCCGCTTCTCGGCTGTATCGAGCCTTTGCGCGATCGTGATGCCGCCCACTTCTCTAATGCCGCACAGCGCCGCCGCCCCATCGCCGTCATAGCCGGAAACGATGACGGCGATCAGCTGTCCGTCCCAATGCTCGGTCATGGAGCGTAGAAATACGGTAATCACATCGGGCCAACCCCAGGGCTTTGAGATCGGCTTAAGCCGAAACTCCCCGTTCAACACATGTAAATCCCGTTTTTCCGGGATGATGAACACATGGTTGGGTCGAATGACCAATTTGTCCGTTATCAACTCGACCGGCATTTGGGTGTAACGCGGAAGAATCTCGTGGAGAAGGGTGGCCACGGTTCTGAGGTGGTTAACGATGACGATCGCCCCCCCCATGTCGGCGGGCAGATGCCTCAGCAACCGGATATAGGCGTCAAGCCCGCCCGCCGATCCGCCCACGCAAACGACCGGGAAATCCTTGGCGATCGCGTCGGCTTTCATCGGCGCTTACCTGCATAGGGGCCCGTCGCCCCGATCGGGCGCGCCGACCACCTTGAGCGTCCTGGGTATGACGGCCGGAATGGGTTTGTCGGCATGTATCTTGTCCACCAGCAGTGTCCATCGCGCCCCTGCCTCCACCAAAGCCTCCAGGCTTTCTGTGACTTCGGCCATTCGCTCTTCGTCCGACGGTTTCATAGAACTGCTCCCTTAACGCGTCCGGGTTAAAGCGCCCGCAAATGCTGAGATCCAAGTCATGCGCGTAATTGTTTTTTTGCTTCCGGCCGATTGGGTCGGCCCAGGAAGCTTGAACTAAAGGATGCGCCCGTCGGCGACTTTGCGGCAGCTTCGGAATCTACCTAGTCGGTGCAACTGGGTAGGGACGGTCGCCCACAGAATTGCCGGGCGGGGAATAGTTGCAGACCCAGATCTCCGAGTTGCCGCAGCTGACCATGCCGCAGCCCACGAACTTCGTGTCGCGCCAGACCACCTGGGTGTAATGGCCGCAGACAGAGCCCGGGGCACAGGCGCCGTTGGCCGGGTTGAAAGCCCGCCGTTCATCGACCCACATCGACACCACGGCGGCGGGGCTCAGATGCTGCCCGCCCGCCCAGGCCAGGTTTTCGCCCAGACCACCGACGCCGCTGTGGCGCATCGCGCAATTTTCTCCGCCCAGATGCTGCGCCCAGCCTTGCGCGATCTCCGACAGCCGATCGGACCATTGCAGATCCGGGACACCCACCGCGCGGCGGGCGCGATTATGGCCGGCCAGCATACCGGCGAAGGCTGCGGGCTCATGCCCCGCGCCGTGCGGCAAAGACGGCATCGCGCCCTCCAGTGCTGGCAGCGGTGGGCGGACGGCGCTCGAGGATTGCGCCCCGCTACCCCCCGTCATGGCCAGGATGGCAAATGCCGCCACGGCGCAACAGGCAATCGCGCGGGTCGGTATGATGCCATTGGGCATAGCGGGCTGTCCTTGTGGTGTGAAGGGCCACTTCCGCATGCGACGTAGGCTGTCGCTGCGAACAAGCATGGGCACGGCAACGCCGATAGGCCAAGCCTACTCTTTCAAAGCAGCGAATTGACCTAGATCATGTACCGCTTAGAAGTGCAGGGGCAACCTGTATGTCGCACTCTCATGGGAGTCTGCCCGGAGCTTGAGCAATGATGGTTGTGTACGTTTCCTCCAATCGCTTCCGATCCACGCTTCGCTTGCGGTCCTGGGCTTTCGGCTTCTGCCTCGCCACGCTTCTGACGGGGACCTGTACTCAGGCCCGGGCGCAAATCGTAGCCGCGGTCCTGCCGTCCAGCCGGGCCGTCGCGGTCGGCCATACCGCAACCGCCTTCGCCACAATCATCAATGCCGGCACAACTGCGGCAACCGGCTGCGGGATCGCGCTCCCCGGCGGCATATCCGCAAGCCTGACTTATAATACGACCAACCCCGCAACGAACGCCGTGGTCGGCGCCACCAACACACCGGCCACGATTCAGCCCGGCGGATACCAGACCTATGTCTTCGCGATCACACCGTCGGCAGCTTTCGCCTCGACCGATATCGCGCTCAGCTTCACCTGCACGGGGCAGGACCCCGCACCGACCTTATCGGGCATCAATACGCTGCTGCTGACGGCGACTGCGACCGCCGGACCCGATATCGTGGCTCTGGTTGCGACCACTGCCGGAAACGGCACCGTCTCACTGCCCGGCGCCGCCGGGACTGCCGCCTTCGCGGTCGCCACGGTCAATGTCGGCGCGTCGGATTCGATCACCGTCTCGGCCGACACCGGGTCCTCGATCACTCTGCCGGTGAACATCAATATCTGCCAGACCGTGCCCAGCACCGGCGCCTGCATGGGTACGCCCAACCCGACGGTCACCGTCTCGATTGCCGGGAACGCAACACCGACCTTCGGCGTGTTTCTAAGCGGTACCGGCAACATCGCCAATCTCCCGGGCGCGAACCGAATTTCGGTGCATTTCAAGGGCAGCAACGGCACGGTTGTCGGCTCGACCAGCGTGGCCGTGCAAACCACGGGCTATACGCCGCCGGCAACATCGGCAGAGGCCTTTACCGCTTCGGCCGCAACGAATGCGACAGCGGGCACAGCCTATAGCTTTTGCTATTGCTCACCGACGCCCAGCGGGTCGAACGGGCTTTGCGGCTTTCCGACCCAAAGCAACCCCAGTGGGGGAAATCCGCCCTATCATTTCCAACTGGGGTCGGGTGGCGGCTTTCCGCCGCTCGGCGTCATTCTGCAGCCCAACGGCTGCCTCAGCGGCACCCCGTCCGTCGCGGGCACCAGCAGCTTTAGCGTCTGCGCAATTGATTTGAACGGAACGCAAATCTGCCGCCCGGTCTCAGTAACGACGATGCCGGCCAGCGGCACTACCTATGTCGGCGCCCTATCGGGCAGCGGTACCTTTTCGAAGGACTATCCCGATTACGGCACCACATGTACGGGTACCAACACCTTCAGCGGCACTATCATGGTGAGCAGCATGACCGCGGTGGGCGGGGCAGTGACCGGTACTGTGAGCATCTCCGGGACATGGACCAGCACCATAACCGGCGGAAGCACCTACAACTTCACATGCCTGGATAATAGCGCGCCGATCAATTCGTCGGGTCCGATTACCGTTTCGGGGACCAGCATCACCTGGTCGACATCCTTCAATACGGCGGGCGTTGGCAGTGCTGGAGTGGGATCAACGATAACCGGGGCGTTCAGCGGAACGATCAGCCCCACGACCATCAGCGGAACGGTGACCGAGACAAGCAGTGTGTCGATGGGGTCGGCCGTCATTCCCGTGACGCTGAAGTCCTCGCCCTAGTCGCCCCCTTGATTAACGGCGCCGCCCCGCGTTCGGCAGGGGCGGGCGCGCCGCCATGTCACTCCGCCGCGGCCAGCGAGCCGGTATGGACCCGCGGGCGATAGGCCCATTCGAAGAATGCCATCATAATGACCGTCAGGATCGCGCCTTCCGGCACCTGAATGATCAGCATCTTCCAGGTATATTTATCCAGAGCGACAAAGAACTGCATGTTCGGGATGACCACCCAAACGCCCAGCCAGACCCCGAACCACAGGGCATTACCCATGCCCCGGCGCGGATAGGTTCGCAGGAACATGTAGCAAAAGATGCTGAGCTGGAAGAGATAGGTCAGGAACAACCAGCCGAACAGGTCCGGCCCGACATGCTCCCGGTGCGGGAAATCATGGGCCGGATATTCGCTGAAAATCACCTGGGCCAGATGCTGATGAAACGAGATATCCAGCACGAAGACCAGAATGGCGCTCAGAATTCCCATGATCAGAAAGCGCGGCCAGTCGGTGGCGACCGGGACCCAGCTTTCGTTCTTGGGCTGATAGACCAGTTGAAAAAAGGCCATCAGAATCATGGTCATGACCGTACCTTCGATCATCTGCATCGCCAGCAGGTCCCAGCCCATATTGGGTGTGCCGACAAAGAACTGCCCATTGGGTAGCACCACGAAAAAGCCACCCCAGGCGCCCCACCAGACCGCATTGGCCAGGCTACGCTGCGGGTACATCCGCAGGTACAGATAACAGAATATAACCAGTTGAACGACATAGGTGGCGAACAGGAACGGGATCAGCGGCTTGACCTCTTCCGTCGGCCGCGACGGATAATTCGCATACATGTCGACCGCGACATGGGTGTGCCACAGCACGTCGAGTACGAAGATCAGGATTGACCCCAAAATCGAGGCGACCAAAAAGCGCGGCCAGTTTACGGTAATGTTCATATGTTTCCTCCCTTTAACCTTTGATTGCCCGCATTATAGGCGGCAATTTCGGGGGAGGACCACCATCACGAGGTTTCGTCGCGCGCCGGGCCGATCATCGCGATGAAGGGCGACTGATTCCCGCTCCTCATCAGAAAGACGCCGAAGGCGCAAACCAGGCTTTTTTCGGGATAGCGCTTTGCGACATTCAGCTCATAGCGCATGGGCGACTTCAGCCCCTCTTTCGCGCTGATACGCCGTATCAGACCATCGATGATTTCGTCGGACGGCAGGTCGAAAAAGGCGGCGTCCTCCTCGAATTCGAAGGTCCGCTCACCGTCGCCTGCATAATCCATGATGACGGCACGATACTTGACCTTGGTCATGCGAATTCCTTATGCGCGTTTCAGGAGCAGACGTGCGGAATCGGGATCGCGGCTTTTATATCCGCATCCCAAGCCCCCAGAAACAGACAAACGAGGCGAACATTGATTCAGATCACGGCTCCCAGGTGGGCGGTGCGTTATCGCTAGTTTCGGCGGAGTAAGGTCTGGTCGGAAAGGATGGCGCGGCATGACTGCTCTGGAGACGATTGCGATTGCGGCGCGCGCGCCGATCGCCAAGAAGCCCGCTCGTCGAATAACCAGGCCGCCGGATAAAATGCCGGCAACAGCGGCCGCATTTGCAGAAGCGCTCTCGATCGAAAGCCTTTACCGCAAGCTTACCGCCGTCCGCAAAGCGGTCGCCGAAGACGGTGCAGCGACGCTCGATCTATGGCGCGGAACCCTGGCCCACTCGGCCTTTACCCCGGCGGCGGAGAATCTGGCTCATTATCTAGCGCTGCGCCGCCGCGACCTCAGCACGCTTCAGCCGGCGCTGGCGGCCTATGGGCTTTCGTCGCTGGGGCGAAGCGAGGCGCGGGTGCTGCCGGCGCTGGATGCGCTGATTGCGTCTTTGGCCCGCCTGGCCGGGCAGCCCGCACCGCCCTATCCCGACGCCGCCGATATAGAGGCCGGACCGGCAATGCTCGATGCGGAGAAGCAGCGCTTTTTCGGATGCGACCCGACGGGGCAGCATACAAGGATCATGGTCACGCTGCCAACCGAAGCGGGGTCTGATTCGGTGCTTGTCCGCCGTCTGGTCGCGGCGGGGATGAACTGTGCCCGGATCAACTGCGCCCATGACGACCCCGATGTCTGGTCGGCGATGATCTCCAATGTCCGCGCCGCGGCCCGCAGGCTGGGCCGCGACTGCCGTATCCTGATGGATATAGCGGGGCCCAAATGCCGCATCGAAACCGTGCATGTGAAGAATAACGCACGCCTTTACCGCGGCGACCGGATCGTGCTGGTGAAGGATTTCGACGACGCCGGCGTCCAGGACATGGCAATCGCGACGATCACCTTCCCGGATATACTGCACACCCTTCAGCCCGGCGCCGAAGTCTGGATCAATGACGGCAAGATTGGCGCGCGTGTCGCGTCGGTTCAGGGTGGAAGGGTGGTTCTGGAAATCTTCAGCGCCCGCGCCAAGGGCGAAAAGCTGAAGGCCGAGAAAGGGGTGAATTTCCCCAACACGCCGCTCAACCTGCCGGCGCTGGGCGCGGCCGACCTTATAGCGCTGGATTTCGTCGCCCGCCACGCCGACCTGATCGGATTTTCCTTCGTTCAGCGCCCGGCCGACATCGCCTTACTGGACCGCGAGTTGAAAAAGCGCCGCCCGGGAAAGCCCGCGGACAATCCGCCCCAGCCGGTGATCCTCAAAATCGAAACACGCCTTGCTGTCCAGAATCTGCCGCAACTGATCGTCGCCGCCGCCGCAAGTCGGCCGGTTGCGGTGATGATCGCCCGCGGCGACCTGGCGGTCGAACTGGGCTTTGCCCGCATGTCCGAGATTCAGGAGGAGATTCTGTGGCTGTGCGACGCTGCCCATGTGCCGGTTATCTGGGCGACGCAAGTTTTGGATAATTTCGTCGCCGACGGCAGCCCCAGCCGCGCCGAAGCGACCGACGCGGCAATGTCACAACGCGCCGAATGCGTGATGCTGAACAAGGGGCCGTTTCTGGTCGAGGGGATCGGTTTTCTGAAAGATATTTTACGCCGGATGGACCGTCACCAGACCAAAAAATTCGCCCGCTTCGGCCCGCTCAAATCCTGGGATAGGCTTGAGATAGCAAGCTCACCATAAGCCACGCGCCCAATGGGCGATCATCGTAAGCTGCCGTTAGAGCGGGGAACGTCCGAAGCGATTGTCGCCGGACTGTCCGGGAATCGCGCCGAGAATGGTCGTGAACACGAGTTGAATCGCAAGCCCTACGGCGAATGCCAAAGCAGGGGCGTGATGACCGACCGCTATAAGAAGAATCATCGTCGGTAGTTGGATCGCGTAGAGGACAAGCTGCCACCAGCCGGAGCGCCCGATATCGTGCAACCTGGCGGAATAAACCCTGATCCACATGAGCTCGACGACGGACGAAACGCCCCGCCCTGCACCGGGAATACGGGATAATAGAATTGCAGCAGCAAAGATGATGACCGTCGCTATCCAAAATGCTTTGCGATTGAACCGGACTGCAGTCAAAGCGGCCATGAAACCGGACTGGGCAGGTACCGGGGGCATGATGTGCGTAATGCCGGTCGAGCCGAGCCACTGCGCCCGCCATTGATTCAGCAAAGCCGCAAGGGGCTGCGGGGTGATCTCGTAGTTGGACTGAATCACAACCGGCTTCCCAGTGGTCGCGCTGTCAAATGTGACCCCCTTGTTGTTAAGTCCAAGAACGGCGGGCCGGAAGTTAGCGACATCCGTCCACAGGTAGCTTCTTGTTCGCCCGAAAGCATTTTGGCAAAACCCCGATGGCCCAATTTCAAGCCGAACAGGCGCAACCAACATAATGAGTCCAAGGAGAGCGAACAGCCCGAACACCATCAGCCCACTTATGTGTGATAATCCTGCAGTCTGGGGTGTTAGCGCGGTTACTATGAACATGAGCGTGAACAGGCCAAAAACCAGCATCGCGCGTCTTCGGCGCGCAACTAAAACAATCGGCGGCTGGTCCAGACTTCCCTGCATCGTCAATCCCTCTGCGCCTAACCGCGCTCGTCGCTCTTGCGCACGATCACGCTGCCGAAACTCTCGCCCATAAAGATGTTCTTCGGTTCGCGGAACGAGAACCGCCAACTGTCTTCGTCGGCGCCACTTTCGGAGATATATCGAGGTTGGCGTCACACGCCAAAACCATCAAATTGCTGTGCCTTCTCAAGCTGCTATTTATTTTGATCGGGGGAACGTTGCCGATCCATATTCAAAAATACAGGTCCCGAAGTAATTAATGATCTAGAATTTTCTGGGGTTTGGCGCATTGATGGCGTTGAATGTTTTATTGGTGGAAATTTTGTACAGAAAAAAGCCCAAGCCTTAAGCGCAATAACTAAGATTATTGGAGATATAAATAATAACCTGATTGTAACTCCAAAATCTGTGAGGTGTTTATTGTGCCATCTGTTGTCAACTAAAGCACCAGTGATGGCAACGAACGCAATCGCAATAGTCGTTGAATTTCTGTCGCTTAATTTCATCACAGTCTTTCAGAAAAGATTTTCAGTTTTGCTCTGAGACGAAAATAACGATCGTTAGGCTAATATTTCGAA
>PLTD01000149.1 GCA_003165335.1 Rhodospirillales bacterium
TGCAGTTGGCGACCACGTCGAACAGCGGCACCGGAAAGTCGCCGGGCGGCAGGCCGACCAGGACGCAGGTGCCGCGCTTGCGCGTCATGCCGATGCCCTGCTTGAACGCGCCGAGCGAGGGCGCGGTTATCAGCACGCCATGCGCGCCGCCACTGGTGCCTTTCCGGACGGCCTCTTCCGGCTCGCCGTGTTTTGCATTGACGACGAAATCGGCGCCCATTTCTTTGGCCAGCGCAAGCTTTCCGTCATCGATATCGACGGCGCAGACCCGAAGGCCCATCACTTTTGCATATTGAATCCCAAGATGCCCAAGCCCGCCGGCGCCGGAGATCACGATCCACTCGCCCGGCCTCGCCTTTGTCTCCTTGATTCCCTTGTAGGTGGTGATGCCGGCGCAGATCAGCGGTGCGGCAAGTTTCGGGTCTAGCCGCGCCGGGATATGGGCGACGTAGTTCGGATCGGCAATGAGATATTCGGCGAAGCCGCCGTTCCTGGTATACCCGCCGAACTCCGCGTCGGCGCAAACCGTTTCCCAGGCCGACAAACAATGCTCGCAGTGCCCGCAGGCGGAATAGAGCCAGGGCACGCCGACCCGGTCGCCTTCCCGGACGATCTTGACGCCGGCGCCGATAGCGGCGACGCGGCCAATGGCCTCGTGTCCGGGAATGAACGGCAGCTTCGGCTTCAGCGGCCAGTCGCCCGTGGCGGCGTGGAGGTCGGTGTGGCACACGCCGCAGGCTTCGGTCTTGACCAGAATCTGGCCCGGTCCGGGGGCCGGAATCTCCCACTCCTGAAACAGCAGCGGTTTGCCGAACTGCTCGACGACGGCGACCTGCATTTTACCGGTCATTGGGTGACTCCGTTGTTGGTGGTTGGATCAATCGTTTGGCGTCCGCCTAAGCGGCAGCCTTCGTTCCCAAGGCACGCACGGCCTCGATCATCTTCGTGAGTACGGCTGCGGCATCGCCATAGACCATGTCGCAATTGTCGCCGTAGAACAGCGCATTCACGATGCCGGCATAGCCTTTGCCCTGGCCGCGTTTGACGACATAGACCTTCTTGGCTTTGTCGGCGTTGAGGATCGGCATGCCGAAGATCGGAGAGGATTTGTCGGTCCGTGCCGCCGGATTGACTACGTCATTGGCGCCGATCACGAGTGCCACATCGGTGTTGGCAAATTCGTCGTTGATGTCTTCGAGCTGGAAAATCATGTCATAGGGAACACCCGCCTCGGCCAGCAGCACGTCCATCTGACCGGGCATGCGCCCGGCGACCGGATGGACCGCGAACTTGACCGAAACACCTGCCGCCTGCAGCAGCTTCACGAATTCGTAGAGCTTCCCTTGTCCCTGTGCGACGGCGAGGCCATAGCCCGGCACGATAATGACCGAGGCGGCATACCGCATGAAGATCCCGGCGTCGCTGGCCTCGACCGGCTTGAGGCTGCCCTTGATCTCGCCCTGTTTCTGCTGGACGACAGTGCCGAAATTTGTGAACAGTATATTGCTGACCGAACGATTCATCGCCTTCGCCATCAGGAGCGTCAGCAGCGTGCCGGCAGCGCCAACCACCATGCCAGCGATCATCAGCGCGGGATTCTGTAGTACAAACCCCCCAAGGCCGACCGCGAGGCCGGTGAATGCGTTGTAGATCGAAATCACGACCGGCATGTCCGCGCCGCCGATCGGGAGCGTCATTAGTACTCCGAACAGCAGTGCGGCGCCAAAGAAGATGTAGATCAAGTCAGAAGTCGCGACCGGCGGTGTGATGACGCCGTGCGTCACAGCCACGAAGTATCCGCCAATGGCCAGCGTAGCCAGCGCGACCAGAGCATTCAAGATCTGCTGACCTTGAAAACGCAATGGCTTCTTGATGACCTCGTCAAGCTTGGCCCAGGCGATCAGTGAACCTGACAACGACACCGCGCCGATCAGGGCGCCGATCAAGGTGACAACCAGCTGCGTCACACCGTCGGCCTTGTTGCCGAACAGCTCGACCGCGGCGATTGCGGCAGCAGCGCCGCCACCCATGCCGTTGTAGATGGCGACCATTTGCGGCATCGCCGTCATCGCGACTTTCCTGCCGGCCCACCAGGCGATCCCGCCGCCGATGGCAAGTGCAACGACGGCCAGCCCGATATTGACCGTCAGGAACGGCTTCGCGGTTGCACCGACGTCGAAGGCGTACAGGAAGCTCGCGACTATGGCGACCGCCATGCCCAACCCGGCAACCTTGATCCCCGAAGGGGCTGTAACCGGCGACGACATGCGCTTGAGGCCGTACATGAAGAGAAAGGCGGCGACGAGATCGACCGCGCCGATGGTGAGCTGCGGAATGATTTTCAAAAGGTCGGTCATCATGCTTTCCGGGTTTGACTGGCTTTGTGATCGCCGGCAACGGCTTGGACCGGCTTATGTTCGCTTGGTTGGAACATGGCGAGCATGCGGTCGGTGACGGCAAATCCCCCGGCGGCATTCCCCGCGCCGAGCAGGACCGCGAAGAATCCGATCACCTGCTCCTGCACATTGCCTGCGTTGAGCAGTGCAAAGATCCCGCCCACCACAACGATGCCGTGCACGAAGTTCGAACCAGACATCAACGGCGTATGCAGGATCGCCGGCACGTGCCCAATAATGACCCAGCCCGCGAAGGCGGCGAGCATGAAGATGTAAATCGCGACAAACCCACTGATTGCTATTGAGAATTGCATGTTGATTTCCTGCTTTACGCCACCTTGGCCGCTGGTTTGATTGCTTCGGGTTTGCCGCTGCCTGGCGGGACGGGTGGCTTGGCCGGTTCACTCTTCAACTCGCCGGCATGGGTCAAGACTGTCTTGGACAGAACTTCGTCGCCCCAGTCGATCTCGACGATATTGTCCTTCACGAACAGGGCGAGCAGATTGTATTGGTTCTTCGAATAGAGCTCGCTCGCGTCCTCGCCGAGCAGGGAGGGAACGTTCAGCGGCGCGACAATCGTCACCTGGCCTATATGCGTGGTCTCGCCTGGAAGGGTATCCTCACAGTTTCCGCCGCCGTCAGCCGAGAGGTCGACGATCACGGCGCCGGCTTTCATGCCGGCTACTTGTTGCTTGCTAATAAGTTTCGGCGACGCACGACCCGGAATCGCAGCCGTTGTGATGATGAGGTCGGCCGCCTGGATGTGCTTGGTCAGCACCGCGGCGACCTTGATGTTTTCTTCCGGTGTCAGTTCGCGGGCATATCCGCCCTTGCCGCGCGCATCGACGCCGGTCTCGACGAATTTTGCGCCAAGCGACAGTGCTTGCTCCTGGGTATCAGGACGAACATCGTATCCTTCGGTGACGGCGCCCAGGCGATGCGCCGTAGCCAAGGCCTCGAGGCCGGCGACACCAAGGCCCATGACCAGCACCTTGGCCGGCCCGATGGCGCCCGCCGCCGTCGTAATCTTCGGAAGTACACGCCCGAGAGTCGTGGCGCCGAGTTGCACGGCATAGTACCCCGAAAGAGCGGACTGACTGGAGAGAGCATCCATTGCCTGTGCGCGTGAAATACGCGGCACGCGCTCCATGGCAAAGCAGGTAATCTTTCTGTCAAGAAGCCGCTGAACCAACGCAGGCTCCCGGTTCGCATAGATGAAGCAGACAAGAATTGCTCCTTCCTTCATCTCGTTGATGACGTCGAGCGCGGGCGGCTGAACCGCGAGCACCACATCGGCGTCTGCGACCAACTCCTTGCGATCGGCAACGAAGGTGACATCCTTGAATGCCGCATCAGTCAGCTTGATGGCGTTTCCCGCCTCCGTCTGCATGTGCAGCTTCGCGCCAAGCTTGATCAGCTTTGGGACAACAGATGGCATCAGAGCCACCCGCCGCTCATGCGGATGCGTTTCCTTCAAAACGGCGACGTTCACGTACATTAATCTCTCCACATTATGAAACCAATCGGTTCGCGCCACCTGCGCTCATTTTGCAGGCGCACGCAGAGCGATCACGCGAAGGCCTTGATGACCGCATCGACCTCGACCTTGATCGATTTGTCGTTGGGCGTGATCGGCGGAACCTGCCGATCGATTCCGAGCAGCTGATAGACAACCGTTTGCGCAACCCTGACCGAATATTCGACCGTGAAGACGACATCGACCCGGATCTCCACGAACTGGCTGATCATGGCGAAGTTTTTGGTGTTCGCAGGAATGGGCAGAGGGCGATCCCCTGCTGCGCGGGGCATGAACATGCTGGTGATATAGGGCATGCGACAGGGAATGCAGATCGAGGATTCGAACATTGATGGATCGAGATTGAGATGACCGCACAGCTCGACAAGGATCTCCTTGCCAGAACACTGCGCCATCGGCTTGCCAACGAAATTGCCGATGCGATCGGGATGTAGCGCGTAACCCCAGAACACCTGGACACCTGCCGGCTGATCCGGGAAGTGCGGCTGGTGATACAGAACGACGGACATTAGCCAATTCGATTCGAACAACGTCACCAATCCGCCGGTTCCTGCCTGGTTGCCGCTGAACCGTTCCATGTGGTCGAAGAACGCCGTGTCCTTCAGGGTCACGGTGAATGAGTACCAGCAGGATTCCGGGATATGCGAATTGAACACCGCCGGGTTACCGAATTCGGGCCGTCCCTCGGCGAGATTTTCCCAAAGCCGCCAGCCGCCACTGTCGGCTTTGGTCAGCGCCTTGGGCGGACCGGACATCGTCCCAAAACTCGAGGCGTCAATCATGGAGCCGTTCTGGAAGAACACCAGATCGCCTTTGGCGACAGCGACATTCTCGGCCTTGCCTTCGCGGATACAGTCAAAACCGGTGACCGTGAAAGCTCCACCCTTCGCGTCGATCACGAAGTCAGTGACACGACAGTCCTTGATGAATTGCACACCCTTGTTTTCCAGCCATGTCAGCAACGGCCGAACCAAGGAATCGTACTGATTGTATTTGGTGCGCTTCACCCCGGCGAGCGTTTCGATCCGGGTAAACTCCAGCATGAAACGATGCAGATACCGCTTGAATTCGACTGCGCTGTGCCAAGGCTGGAAGGCAAATGTCGTTTGCCACATGAACCAGAAATTGGTGCTGAAGAACGGCGGCGACAGCCATTCGGTGATACGGTCGGAACCCAGCTCCTGCTCGCTGGCTTCGGTAATTCTGACTAATTCAAGCCGGTCGGCCATAGAAAACCCCATCGTCGTCACGTCGGTTC
>PLTD01000121.1 GCA_003165335.1 Rhodospirillales bacterium
ATGGGACAACGGGATAAGCCTCAAGCGCACCATTTAAAATCAACGTTGGTAAATTCAGGAACAGTAAGTAACACAGAAAAGCTAACCGTACATCTTGGAGAACCAGTAAAATGATCCTGTAAACTAAAAATGCGCTAATGCCGTCGAACAATAACGATATCGACTTTATCTGCGTTACCCTATCGATTGCGCCATCGAGATAGGAAACGCTGGCCAACATATAGATGTACGGTGGAGTGTAATTGTAGAAATTGTCGGAAAGCGCCGCAAAGCGACTATGCGTCACGATATAATCGAACCAGGGCAGCAAAAAGTCCTGCATGTCGTGGCTTTGGAACGGCAGAGCCATCCATCGAAAAAGCAAAGCTGACGTAATCAAAAGACCGCAAGTCGGATAAAAATATGCATCGCGCCGAAAGACTGGCGTCCCACTCGATTGATTTGCCGTTGTACTCATGCCGCACAACCCTTCATGATGCATTTGGAAGTTACCGCGATACGCGGCGAGGTTGGCGAATATTTTCTACTTTTGGCGGCGCATTAAACTTAACCGCTTCCGGTTCTGCGCTTAGGGATGAAATTCGCTTTGGCTGATAACCCTTCTGCTGCCCCAGCGACCGCCCAAGCATCTAAACTTTCGGGCCTGGAGGCTGGACGTGGCGTTGCAGCGTTGCTCGTTGTTCTGCGTCACGCTGGGCAACATTGCTTTCTGGCCTATGGTTCTTTTCCCCTAGGGAAAATATTCAGTTTCGGTCACGCTGGCGTTGATTTTTTCTTTGTACTTAGCGGATTTATAATCTTTCATGCGCATCAAAATGACATTGGACGGCCTGCGCGCTTGTTGCGCTATGTTGAACGTCGCGTCACCCGCATATATCCGCTTTATTGGATCGCCACGGCATTGGCACTCGTTGCGGCAGGACTATCAAACCATCCATTCCCCACACCCGAGAGCATAGTTACTTCGCTTATGTTACTACCCACAGTGGATTTTCCGGTCGTGAACGTGGCATGGACCCTCCAACAGGAAATGCTCTTCTACACGATTTTTGCGTTTTTAATTTGGAAGCAGCGAGTTGGGTTGATCATCTTCGCAGCTTGGCTGGCTCTGCTTATCGGCCTCCAAGTGCATCCGATTAGTTATGATTTCGGTCTGCTTGTTAAGTTAAGATCGTATTTCAATTTCGAATTTTTCATGGGAATGGGTGCCGCTTGGCTAACCGGCCGTGTTAAATTTGCCACCCCTCGTTTAGCACTAATGATCGGACTCGTAGCTTTCATCAGCGTAGGCGTCGCGGAAGACACCAGAACGGTGTCAAACTTTAGCATTTTCACCCATTTGGCTTATGGCTTCGCCGCGACCTCAATGGTCGTGGGGTTAGTCTCCTGGGAAAGAAGCGGCGGCTTCGTTGTACCTAGAATATTAACAATCCTGGGCAGTGCATCCTACTCAATCTACTTGGTGCATCTCTTGGTGATTGGTGCGATTTGGCAGGTACTCCTACTCCTCAAGCTGGATACAGCCTTGTCGGCATGGGTAGCTTACATTTTGCTTGTGAGCGGCGCTGCAATCGGCGGAGTGGTTGTTTCCAATCTTATAGAGAAGCCTGTGATCGCTGATATCAGACGCCGTTTGACTGTACCTGACCCACAGCCGCTTGCCATTACGGCTCCGACCCAATTCGGTCGGGAGCCTTAGAGGATCCCGCTTTAGGGTCGGGGCTGCAACGCCAATTTGGTCAAACTTCATTTATGGTCTCGTCATCGCCGCTCTCACGGCCAAGACCATACAGTGAATTAAGCTATGCGGTTAGTTCACGCAGATTTTGGCTTGTAGAACAGGGAGAACAACGCGGTAAGAAGCGCCATGAGGAAGATACCTTCGATCACTTGAATAATCAGCATCTTCCAAGTTGTGTGATCGACCGCGACAAAGAATTGCATGTTCGGAATGACGACGAAAAACCCGCCCCAGATGCCCCACCAAATAGCATTGCCGACGCTGCGCTGCGCGTAAAGGCGCAGGAATAGGTAGCAGAACATTGGCATCTGTGTGACGTAGGTCAGGAACAGGAATCCGAATAAGGTAGGTGTTATGCCTTCAGCCGGCCGGGACGGATAATCCGCTGCGGGATAGTCGCCGAAAATCTTCGGCGCCAGATGCTGGTGAAAAGCGATATCCAGCACGAAAATCACAATAGACAGAATGATCGTGACGATCAGGAAACGCGGCCACTCAATTTTCACAGTCAAATTAACCTCCCTATGAACGGCCCTTGAGCGAGCCGCTTGATTATCTGAACGTCAGTATAGCCTATGATATCGCTCTACCTACTGACCTGTTTTCGGTCTCAAGTTAGGTCCCTTTCGAGCGCGCAAAATCTGACCCTTACGCCAATCCGGCGACGATTTTCTCGGAAACTTCCCACAGCTTGGCCGCTAAGGCGGGATCTTCGGCATCTGGGCGTGGCTTGGCGACGTTGTTGTCGGCCCAATATTGGCCCGAAACCGTCGCAGCGGCAGGATTTACCGCGACATAACACTCGGTCGACGCCCCCTGCCCTACAGTCTTGAGAAAAAGAGCATCAGCAATGCCATAGCCGATCTTACCGATTATGGCCGGTATCGACATATGCCGCCCCAGATTAGTGTTGATGACACCGGGATGCACTGCGTTTGCAGTCCTTTTGGATCCGATAAATCGGCGAGCCAATTCCTTAGCGAAAAGTAAGTTCGCGATTTTGGATTGACCATAAGCGGTCCACCCCTTGTAGCCGCGCTCGCCCGACAGATTGTCGAATTGAATACCCTCCTTTGGTGCCATCAAATGCGCCGCACTGCTCAGCATTACGACCCGGCCATCATCCGACAGTCGATCGAGCAGGCCGGTGACCAGAATGAAATGGCCGATATGGTTGGTGAAGAATTGCAACTCATAGCCAAAAGCCTGGTTCAGCTTAGGCAGAGCCATGATCCCCGCATTGGCAATCACCGCATCAAGCGGGACTCCCAATTTCTGAACCGCCGCAACACAGGCACGTACAGACGCCGGGTCAGCCAATTCGCATGCCAAGCCGGTCACCTTTCCGCCAACTTTGGTTGCGGCCTCTCGGGCCTTCGCTTCTGTTCGCGCAGTCCCGATAACATGGGCGCCGCGGGCAGCGAGCACACGCATTGATTCGAAACCTAGACCCGAATTGCATCCCGTCACTAGGATCGTTTTTCCGACGAGAGACAGCCCGGCGGTAACGTCTTCTGCAGTTGAGCCATAGCCGAACCCGGTGGGACCCTTCGATTTCAGCAAGGCGTAGAGCGACATGTTCTGGTACCCTCGATTGATATGAGTTGAGTTCTATAGGAAAATCATCGCCTGGGCAGACCTAATATCTCTGCTGCGGTGCGTGAATCGGCAACCGGGCGACCCACTTCTCGGGCAATCGCGACAACCTCCTCGATCAATTCGCGATTGGTGGGCGTACGATCTGCAGCATGGTCTTCCATGCCGATCCGAACATGACCGCCTTGCTCGATAGCCATGCGCGTCAAACCACTTGCGGTGACATCCCCGCCCGGCACTGCAACTGACCAAGGCAAACCACTACCCTCGATCATTTCGACATAGGCTTCGAGTGCCTTACGTGTCGGATTCATGCTGAAAAACTTGAATCCGCCTTTCTTGAAATCCATGAAGTTGTAATCCCCGGCAAAATAAAATTTCACCATCGCCCCGGACGGCAAGCGGCCGGCGCGATGATAGGCCAAAGTCGTCTGTAGATAGGAAGGGTCGTAAATCGCGATCGATGGTCCAAGACGGTGCCGGCCCATGAGGTCGAGCAGATATTCAATCTCCTCAAATGGCACGGAGTAGACCGCGCGAAAGCTTCCCGGCAGACCGTTTTCGCCTGAATTCGCCATATTGATCGAACCTGGATCGAGCACGCTCATTCGAATCAGACCGGACTGAGCCATCAGCTCGGTGTGTTCCCAACGCTCCTTGAGCGTACCACCGGCCCCAGCTGTGGGGCAGAGAATCGCATCTGGCTCGGTCGCAATGATTGCTCGATAGGCAGCGAGATATCGATCGGTTGCGGGCTGGCCCAATACTGTCAGTTTTTCGATATGACTATGGATGACGCTTGCCCCTGCGGCTATGCACTCGAGTGCGTCGGCAGCAACTTCCTCAGGCGTATAAGGAACATGCGGGTTGTGCGATCTGGGCGTATTGCCGTTGATTGCGGCTTCGATGATGAGCGGCGTCATGCTTTCCCCTGTCCGTTTCTTTCGGCCCTTCGCCGTTTTCCCGATAGTGGCGGGAAACAGCGCGATATGGAAGCGGGACGGTGGAGGATTGTGCACCTATGAAGCGGCACTGGGATGAGATAATTTCGATCGCAAGGGACGCGACTTGGGGGGTGAGCATGGCAAAGCTGGCGGCAAGCAGTTTCCTGCACAATTCAGACGACCGGATCAGCCCCGAAGAATGGGATCTGCGGGTCAATCTCGCGGCATGCTACCGACTGATGGATCGGTTTGGCATGACCGATATGATCTACAATCATATTTCAGCGCGGATTCCCGGTACCGAGCATTTCCTGATCAACCCCTATGGCTTGCTCTATACGCAGATTACTGCGTCGACCCTGATCAAAGTGAATCTGAACGGGACGATTATCTCGAAGAGCGACGATGCCTATTCAGTCAATATGGGGGGCTTTACTATTCACAGCGCTGTCCATGCAGCGAGACCTGATGTGCATTGCGTCATCCACACCCATACGCGTGCGGGCATGGCAGTTTCGGCGTTGAAATGCGGCTTGCTGCCAATTTCGCAAACCGCCATGCGCTTCAGCGACATCGCATATCATGACTATGAAGGGGTCACGATCGATACGGACGAATGCGCCAGGCTGTCGGCTCATCTGGGTAACAGGAACGCGATGATATTGCGCAATCACGGGCTAATGGTTTGCGCAGAAAGCATTCCTCAGGCATTCAACGCCATCTATTGGCTTGAGCGTGCCTGCCAGATCCAGATTGACGCGCTATCGTGCAATCGCGAGCTGGAGGTTCCTCCTCTGGAGATCATCGAGAAGACCCGCCAGACCTATATCGACGCCGAGGCAACGCTGGAAAAGAACGCCAGCCCCGGAGCGGCTCAAAAGGCCAAATCCTACGGTTTTCTGGAGTGGCCGGCCCTAATTCGAGCGCTCGACCAGACAGATCAATCATACCGCAGTTAAGCCGGAGCACCGAATTGGCGAGGAACTTTTAACTTTTCGCAAAGCGCGATTTTCGATATCCGGTAGAGGCGAAGTAGCTGAATTCAAAGAACTGCGATTATTTCACTGGCTGAGGCACTGGCGTTGGAACCACTCGGGACCAGCGACGGATAAATCTCGCGATGCATCGGAATCCTGATCGAAAACGAGGTCCCTTTGTTCGGCCAAGATTCGATGCCTACGTCGCCGCCAATAGCTTCGACATTGTTCCGTACGACATCCAACCCAACGCCCCGCCCGGATATGCTGGTTACCTCGTCGAGCGTCGAAAAGCCCGGCAGGAGAACGAAGCGGAAAACAATTCGGTCTGACATTGCGAGCAATTCGGTTTCTGTAGCCAACCGATGTTCCGCCGCTTTGCGGCGAATCATCTCAGCATCGAGCCCTCGCCCATCATCCTCAATCGCGATGACGACAAAATCGCCGTCATAGAACGCTCGCAAGCGGATCTGTCCCACCCGTGATTTGCCCGAGGCCTGACGAACCTCGGGCAACTCCAGTCCGTGATCTGCGGCATTGCGCACAAGGTGAATGAGGGGATCCCTTATCAGATTCAGGACCTGCCGGTTTAGTTCGATATCGGCCCCCTCCTGTACAAGCGCGATCTTCTTTCCAAGCTTACTCGCCAGGTCGCGCGTAACGCGTGCAAGCATGGACCAAATGTCGCCTATCCGCTGTCCGCTCGTCCCCGTGGACGGGAATCCTTCATGCATTTGGACGAGAGGATCCCGACCCATAGCGGACGAAGTGACACCAGCCACCGGTGGCAAAGATGGATCCGGCGGTCCTGACGTCGTCGCGAAGAGCGCCTGCAACGAAATCGGATCAATCGATGCGTTCTGGGAAAGAGCTGGCGAGTGCAGAGCGCACAACTCGGCCAACAAGCCCCCGTCACTATCGCCTTCGTCACCAGATGACTCGATAGCCTCGACAATTGATCGCATCGCGGCGACGGACCGTCTCAATGTCGCGATTATATATGGAGTCGGCGGCAGCGCGCGCGAACGCACGAGGCTGAGCATTCCCTCAGTCGCATGGCATATCTGTCCCATTTTGGACAATCCGAGAAATCCGCAGGTTCCTTTGATATTGTGAAACATGCGAAATGCGTTAGAGATCAGCGCGGCATCTACTGGCCTTTCCTCTAGTTTTCCGAGATCTGCATCGAGGGAGTTCAGAGCCTGAACGACCTCAATCAGGAAATCTGGGACGCATTCATCCATTTCAACCCTACGAACTCATCATTTCATGGCACGGGGCCAGGCTATATTTTTTTATTGCGAAAATCTACAATAATGCTAAATACCTCTAGCCGCTTTTCCATTTGGCTGGCCTACGTATGGAGAAACCATGAGAATCCTAGTCGTTGACGACTTCCCAAGCATGCGCCGAATTTTGCGAAATCTCCTTAATAAAATTGGAATTTCGGAAGTCGAAAAAGCCGAAAACGGCGCCGAGGCTTACGAGAAGCTCAGAAATTCAAAGTTCGATTTGGTTATTGCCGATTGGAACATGGAGCCTGTCACGGGGCTCGAGCTGATCCAAAGGGTTCGCAACGATGCGAGGGTCGCAGGTACCCCCTTCATCATGGTCACCGCCGAGAGCAAAACCGAGAATGTGATCGAGGCCAAAAAAGCGGGCGTGAACAATTATATTGTAAAACCGTTCACAGCGGACGTACTGAAGGCCAAAATCGCAGCCGTCATGGGCTAAGGTGGCGCGCATGGCAATGTCCGGGGCGGCGGCCTTTGAGGTAAATGGCCTCAATAATGCGCCCAATCAAAAGCCGGCGTCCTCTCCACCGGCGGAGAGCTTCGCTGCTTTCCTGGACTCTGCACCAGGCCGATTGGCGCAGAAAGATGCCCCATCACCGGGCACCGTTACATCACTTCAAGGTCAGGGGAATTCGACCGCGCTGACAAAAAGCCTGACTAATCGCACCGCACTGCCAGGACAACAGCCAGCCCGCAAGCCGGCCAATGGCAATCCGAGCGCCGAAAGTCAAACAGCCGCCGCTCAGACCTCGCCGCCATCGACGATGACCCTGGTGCAGCCGCTGTCCGCCGTCGCGAGTTCCACCACCCCACCGACTGCATCGTCCCAGGACGCCGAGGCGGGTAAAAAATTATGCGAAACTCCAGAATATGATCTCGGTACAGAAAACGCAGCGACGATAGCGTCTGGAACGCAGGTTCCTGGAATGGTGGCTCCTGGAATGGTGCCTCCTGGGACTACGGTTCCTGTGACGGCGGCTCCAAGCGCACCGTCGCCTATTGCGATATCGCCCCAAATCGCCGCGCCGCTACAGGCCGCTGCATCCCCTAGCAAGGCCGCATTGGGATCGGAGCAACGGGTCGCCGGACGCAAAGCCGTCCCCTCAGACGGGTCTTCAACCGCAGCCGATAGCGATCAGGACGGGAACTCGGCGAACTTGCCAATCGTGCAGTTAGCCGATTTGAGCGACCAACCGGCAACGGCCGTAGCATTATCGTCAGCGTCAAGTCTCACTGCCGCCAAGACCAGCGCCATCGACCCGGGCATAAGCAATACCGTCCCAGGGGATACTTCCCTGTCCAATTTGATAAGCGTAGCCGGGAGCAACCCGCCGGCACAACCGGCCGGGATCGAGGCAGTCGCCGCATCAACCGTTCCCCTCGCCCCGGCACCGCTGAACTCGGCGGCGACGGCCGGAGCGAACCGAGCTGTGGCCTTGCGAATCAGCCGCGCTATTGCTTCAGGTGAAGATACTCTGACAATCGATTTGCATCCCGCTGAGTTGGGCCATGTTGCCGTAAAGCTGGCGTTTCATGGCAATAGTGTCGATGTACAGATGGTTGTCGGCCGCCAGGAAACATTTCAGGCGTTCAACCAAGACCGTGCGGCGCTGGAACAACAGTTCAGCCAAGCCGGGATCAATCTCGGCTCCGGTGGCTTGGACTTACGCTACAGCCAAACTCCTACGACGGTCCCCGAACAGACCGGCTTTTCAGGCTCACTTCAATCGGATGACGGGGCGAGCGATCCGCAAGCCCGCACCATTTTCCTAGGCGATAACCTGGTCAATATCATTGCTTGAATCACACGGAAGGCAGTTCTCATGAGTAGCGTTTCAGCGGTATCACAGTCCAGCAGTGCGGCGTCAGTTACGCCGGCCACGACCCAGATCGGAGCGTTGGCAGGTCAGACACAGGAGAATCAATTCCTGACCCTCCTGACGACGGAGCTACAAAATCAGGATCCGACACAGCCGACGGATCCGACACAATTCGTCACTCAGCTCGCCCAGTTCTCGACGGTTGAGCAATTGACCCAGAGCAACACAACCTTGACCTCAATATCGAGCTCCCTCAACGGCATGGCCTTGGGACAGTATTCCGGATTGATCAATAATACAGTTACAGCGACACCATCGACCCTAACCGTACCAACTTCGGGATCGGTTTCGGTACCGCTGACCTACAACATCACGAACGCGGCCCTCACGAACCCCTATATTGCAGTAACAAACGCATCAGGAAATCTGGTTGCCTCCCTGCCCGTCAGCGGCACGACCGGTTCTGTTACGTTCGATGGCACCGATGGGCAAGGCAACACCTTACCGGCTGGTCAGTATAGCGTGGCGTTGGTAGGAACCCCCGCCGGCCAAACATCGGGATCGACAAGCTCCGCTGGAACTTTGACCACGACCGACGTGGTGGCCAGCGTTACGCAAGGCGCAACCGGCAGTTGGAATCTGCAACTGCAAAACGGACAGACCGTTGCCGCAAACGGCGTAACGTCAGCAAATTAAGAGATGGTAGCCGGCGCGCGCTGAGCGCGCCGGCCCTATATATTCAGCCGTAAAGCAGGCGGGTAATGAGCACATCGCGAATCCCGTCAGGATTTATTTTCTGAAGCGCATCCGCCAAAGAGGCCTTGAGGATCACAGGATCCGTCTCGCCGGGGGTCAGCGAGCCGTGATCGGCCAGCGCCATCAAACGACGTGTTAGGGCTTCCTTCAGGCGCGGGACCACATCTTTTATGGCATTGGCCATTTCGGGAGCCACTTCCAGGGTCACACCGACAACGATAAATCCGAATTGGGCATCTTTATCGTGGAGGTTCACCGTAAACTCACCCAGCACCACGAAAACCGGCTTGGGTGGACCGGGTGTCTCCTCTTCAGCACTCGCCGGTCCAGCGTACTGGCCGATTGGCAGCACTGAGATGGCGCAGAACAGGAGGAGCTGGCGGCGGCTGAATGGTGACATGGCTTATATCCTTTAAATTTGCGTGAATCCTAGAAGGGTTGAAGGCGGCTCAGAAGATCCTGGCCCCAGGCCGGCCGCTGAATGGTCGATGAGACGCCCCGGCCGCCATATTCAATCCGCGCATCAGCAATTTTTTCCGATGGAATTGTATTGTCCGAGCGAACGTCTTCGGGTCTGACGATGCCGCGTAACTGCAGTTGCCGCATCTCGTTGTTTAGTTCGATCTCCTGGCTTCCCGCGATTTCAAAATTGCCGTTCGGCAACTTGGCGACAACTGTCGCAGCGACGTTAACGACGATGCTCTCGGTGCGCTTGATGTCGCCTTGGCCGACACTGCTGCTCGCACCGGTCGTATTGATATTCGGGTCGAATCCGGGGATCGCATGTCCTAAAAGCGTTGGCAGACCGAGAAAATTCGATATCGTCATATTGTTGGAATTCGTGCGCGCCAGGTTGGTCTGGTTGGCGAACTCGGCCTGCTCTTGCAGATTGACTGCCACGGTCAGCAAATCGCCTACGGCGCGCGCGCGGGGATCTCGAAAAAACGTCTTGGACCCGGGACGCCACAACGCGCCGCGTGAAGCCGGAGGCAGCGGATCGACATTGGCGGCCACAATCGGCTGACTTGCACGAGATGTGACAGGAATATTATCGATACTGCCGGGAGCGCTCAAATTCGGTGGCTTTTGGAACGAATCCCAAGTGTCGCACCCGGCAAGAGGAAGCGTCCCTCCCAAAAGCCATAGAGTGACCAAGCCAATCCGTTTCATGGCTCACTCCTGACTTCGACAGTCCCGTCGGCAGTGACGGTGCCGCGGACCATTCTGGACGTCGTTGGATTGAGGACGCGGATCTGATCGCCGACTGCACCTGGATCCATCGCGTTGCCCTGCATGATCAAAATCAGCGAGCCGGATTCCCAATGGACCTCGACAGGCATATTCACCTTCACCAGCGTGGGTGATCCGACGTCGCGAGATCCGATGGAATGGCCGAGATATATCCGGCGCTTTACCTCAAGACCGGCCAGCTGACGGGTTGGCGGCAGCGCATCGGGTACCGGCCGGTCCATGGGCTGAGCATCCATATCGCCACTCTGCAAAATGTCTCCCGGCATCAGGTTATGGGTCGCGACCCAAGCATCCTCCGCCACCGCCCGGGGACCGACTAAACAGACAAAGAGAGATCCAATGGCCGCATTTCGCATCATTATAAACATGGTTCAACGCACCTGATTTGTTGTCTGCAGCATCTCATCGGCGGCCTGAATGACCTTGCTGTTGAGCTCGTAGGCCCGTTGTGCCTGAATCAGTGACGTCATTTCCGTGACGACATTCACATTCGATGACTCAAGATAGCCTTGCTGGATCGCACCAAACCCGGGGTCATTCGGTAGACCACGGACCGCGTCGCCCGAGGCATCGGTCTTCTCAAAATTATTTCCACCCAGGGCCGAAAGTCCTGCCTCGTTGGAGAACTGATAAAGCTGAAGCTGGCCTACAGTATTCTGCTTGCCGCTCGGCAGTGTTTCGATCACTTGCCCTGCTGGGTTGATCGTTACTGACGTCGCTGTCGGGTCCACGGTGATCGATGGTTCGACCGGGTATCCTTCGCTGGTGACGATCTGACCTGTCGAGGAATAATTGAAACTCCCGTCACGCGTATAGGCGATATCGCCGCTCGGCATCTGTATTCCGAAGTAGCCCCGCCCGTTGATTGCCACATTCAAAGGGTTATCGGTTTCTGTGAGGCTCCCTTGCGTCAGAACCCGGGTAATGCCCGAGGATCGGACACCGAGGCCGACCTGAGAACCTGTCGGCAGGGTGGTGCCCTGCTCGGACGACGCTGTGCCGACACGAGACGAGGATTGGTACAAAAGATCCTGAAACTCCGCGATACTTCGCTTGAATCCCGTCGTGCTGACATTGGCGAT
The DNA here is from genome assembly GCA_003165335.1 of Rhodospirillales bacterium. Classification (GTDB taxonomy): domain Bacteria; phylum Pseudomonadota; class Alphaproteobacteria; order BOG-932; family Roseiterribacteraceae; genus BOG-932. The sequence continues at coordinate 11,463 of PLTD01000121.1, forward strand.
ATTGTTCGAGATGACCTCAACATTGGTCTGTTGGGCCTGCATGCCTGTGGCGGCTATACTCAGTGCGCGCATCATGAGCGTTCTGCTCCTCTAAACATGGTTAAATTCAAGCCGACTGACCGAGAGTCTGGATCATTTTCTGTTGTCGGTCGTTGTCATCACTCATCAATGTCTGAAGCCGATCGTAGGCACGGCTGAGTTCGGTCAGATTGGCTATCTCGCTCACCGGCTGGACCGTCGACCCCTCAAGTCCGCCCTGCACGATACTGGATCCACGGTCGCTGCCGTCTACTGGCTGCATTGCACCCGCCGGAGCCGAAAGCAGGGACCCGCCGGCTTTGCGCAGCGCCAGCTGGTCGGTGGTACGAAACATACCGATCTGACCCACTTGCTGCGACACGCCGTTCACTTTGACTGTGATGTCGCCGTCCGCCAAGATTTGCGGCTGATCGGCATTCGGTGGCACCTGAATGGGCTGACTGTCCGGTCCCAACACCGGTAAGCCGCTCGAACTGAGCAGCGTGCCGTCCTGCCCGAGATGCAGCTGGCCATCACGCGTGTAGAGCGTTTCGCTACCGGACGAGACCGCCAGATAGCCATCACCTTTGATCGCGACGTCCCAGGAATTTCCGGTCAGCGAAATCTCGCCGTCCTTGCGATCGATATAAGTCGCACGATCTTGAACGAACGACACCGCCCCCCCCGGAACCGCCAGTTTTTCAACATAGCTCTGAAACAGCTGGTGATCCGGCTTGTAGCCCGTGGTGTTGGCGTTCGCGACGTTGTTGGCAACGACATCCAATTGCTTCTGCAGCACTACTTGAGCCGACAATGCTACGAACCCGGGGCCTTCCATCGATCAGCCTCCGTTTGCCGTTGGTAACCGACCGGCAGGTGGTAACAGCGCTTCAATTTGGCTTGCTCGGCGAAGAGAATCGCGGATTGCGGGCACCGGTGGCAGCGGGGTGCTCGCCTGCTCGGGAAGCGCGCCGAGGACATGCCCGGCAAGGCCCGAGAATCCTGCCAAATCCTGGGCGGGTTGTTTGCCGCAAAGGGCTAGCGCTAAGGCATACCGGTCGGCGGCTTCAGCATGGACATCTTTTTCCAGCGAAGCGTTGCGCAGCACATCTGCATAAGCGTCCGCTGCGCCGGGCCACTCCTTCGCCTCATAAAGCAACGAGGCGCGCCATAATTCCACCGAAAGGTCCGTGATTCCGTCGAGCTGGTGGGCGGCCTCGACCGTCTTCCCAAGCCGAACCAGGGCCTCTGCCGCGACATGGCGCGTCCCATCGTCGGTCGCGATGTTCTTCAGCAGCGATAGAGCCACCTCAGCATCGCCTGCACGGGCCTCGGCCGTAGCATGTAGCAACGCAGCGCGTGCCGATTGATCGGTTACCTGGCGCATAACATCCAAGGCTGCCTCGGGCATCATCTGATCCAGCATGAGCCGGGCAGCGCCCAGGCGGATATCATCGCCTTTTTCGCCCGGCGTCGCATAACCGCTATAACGCCAATATATCAGCAGACGCTGCTCTGGAGCCGGTAGACCGGGAGCGTCCTTATCGACAAAAATCCGACGCAGAACCCGTGCGGCCAAAGTCGCCCCATGGCTGTCAGTCTGCTGCAGGGTGCTTCCCACGGAACTGTCGTTGGCGACGCGCAGGGCGCCAACGTAATCGCCATGACGCAAGCGATCCTCCGAGAGCGCAGACGCAGCGCTTTGACCGAACGTGGTATCCCGGTATACGCGCGCTGCATCGGCAAGAATCGATTCGGCTTGTCGCCCTTGGTCGTCTTCCTGCGCAGACCGCAATTCCGCCAAACGCACCTGAGCCTTCAGGCCGGTAATCCCTATGTCGCGGGCAGCGCGCTCAAGAAAACTGGCCTCGTCAACGGGATCTTTCCTGGCGCGGGCGATCCGAGCCTGGAGCATGTAGCGGCCGGACGCATCGACCGGACCACCTATATCCGAATTTCTTACGGCTCCGGCCATGGCGTGCAATACGGACAAATCGTCGGGTGCAACCTCAGCGATCCGCAGGGAAAACAGGGTTGAAAGCGGCTCGGGTATGAATTGAAGGGCATATCCGGCTGCCTCGCTATCTCGACGAATTGCCTCCTGGTCACCTGCAGCCGCCGCAGATAAAGCGCGCCACAGCGGAATATCGGCGCGATCGCAGTCCGCGGAATTACTGAGCAGAACAGACGTCGATTCGATCGGCTGCGCCTTGAGCAATCGAGCGAGATCCGCGTCACGCGACAGGCGTCGCTGGTCTTCGGCCGAAACCCCATCAGGCTTGACTTCCTGGGCTATGACCAGGGCTTCGGCACCCAGACCGTTACTGAGATAAAATTCCGCCAGCGCGGCCATCGCTGACGCAGACTCCTCGGATTGCGCAGCCAGAGCTCTGAGAGATTGGAGTCTTTGGGGAAACGGCCCGTCCCCTTTCCAGCCTTCCATTGAAAACTCGGGCGGACAGGCCGGCCGGGACTGAGCCACGGCAGGCGGAGCAGCAATACCTGCCGGAGAGACAGATTGCGGTAGTACCTTGGCGACTTTCCCCTTCGGGGTGGTCGGTGCTTGTTTTGCATCGAGCATAGTGATTTTCCGAATCAGCAATTCACGCATGCTGCTCAGATCTGGCGACGCTTTTGCAGCGGCTGCAGACGCCGCTGTCGGGACGGACGGGACGGACGGAACAACCGGGGTAGCCGCAGAAGCCGCAGAAGCCGGCGACTTGTCGATCAGATCTAACCGGACACTGTGGGGCAGGCGTTTTTGATGAATCGCGCAATTGGCTGCGAGATGAACGATTGCGATGCTGGCATCGCCTTCCATGCGCAACTCGATGCCGGTGACCTCACGTAGTTTTGGAAGATTTGCGAATTGGTAGGCTGCCTTGCCATGCGCTCGCACTTCAATCCCACCATTGGTCTCCTTGAAGACTAGGTCGGGCACGTTTTCTGTCAGGAAATTCAGGCGCGCGCCGTTCGCATTTTGCACGCCCGTCACGGGAACGGCTGTCGGTTGGGCAGAGGCCGCGGGGTATCTTGTCGCCGATCCCTCGGACGCTGCACTGTGCGCAATCGGAGCAAGCCCAGCCGCCAGTGGGATCGCAGATAATACCCAGAATGCATTATTTCGCATTCCTAGTCCGCCTTTGTGCGAACGGATTTGCCGGTTTCGGCAACCACTTCGTCGAGCTCGGCGAAACTTGGCTGAAAACGGGTCGGAACCGACCGACGGCCGACTTCAACCGCGAGTTGTGGGCCAAGCCCTTCAAGATGGGCCATGATCACCTGTCTGACCATACCCAGCATCAGCCCCTCCTCTTCGATAACGCCCTTTATGCGGCCTGCTATCGGACCGATGATGCCATAGGCGAGCAAGACGCCGAGGAACGTTCCGACAAGGGCGGATCCGATCATGGCACCAAGAACTTCTGGCGCTTCGCTGATTGCTCCCATTGCTTTGATGACACCCAAGACAGCGGCCACAATCCCTAGAGCGGGTAGCGCATCCGCGACGGTCGCTAACGCCTTTGCGGCCAGCAACTCCTCGTGGTGGTGCTTCTCGATTTCGGTTTCCATCATTTCACCGACTTTGTGCGGATCGGTGAAGTTCATGGTGATGCTCCGAAAAACGTCAGTTATGAACCCTACGAGGTGATGATCGGCGCAGATGCGCGGGTAACCGGAGAACACGACTGATGTTTCGGGGTTCTCAATGTGCTTTTCGAGAGCCATGTTGCCCTCCTGCCGGGCAATTCGAGCCAGGAGAAACAGCAGGCAAAGCGCGTCGATATAGTCGGCCTTTCGCCACCCCGGACCGGATATCACCTTCTTGAATTTGCCGATCAGCTTAGTGACCGTCGCGAATTCATTACTGATCAGCATGGTCATCACACCGGAGCCGAGGATGATGAGCAACTCTGGCCCCAGGGCGTGCATAATTGCACCGAACTTACCGCCCTCAAGCATGTAGCCGGCGCCGATCGCCCCAAATACGCCAATCAAGCCGATAACTTGTAACATTTTATGCCGCACATGTTCTAGCACAGACCACCGCATTTCGCGGATCAAGTTTTCGTAGCATTTCGCAGATAATTCGGCTAGTAGTATTTTTGCATGAAATCGAGAAAGGAGAATCCTTTTGCTCGGCTTATCTCCAGCGACACTGAATCCAGCAGCATCTCAACGCAATGCGATAGAACCCGCGGTCACTAGTGCTATTCGCAAGGCGAGCCTGGAGAGCGGCAGCCCGTTCGAGCTTATGATGGCCTCCGCCCAACTGGAAAGCGGCTTTCGCCCCGGGGCCAAGGCAAGCTCTTCGTCTGCAGCCGGTCTCTTCCAGTTCACCGAGCAAACCTGGCTCGATACCGTGCGCCGCCATGGCGCGGAGCATGGAATGGCGAGCGAAGCGGCGGCCATCGTCGATAAGAGTGGTCGGCTCACGACGGCCGACCCCGCCATCCGCAAGCGAATATTGAGTCTGCGGAGCGACTTGTCGGTCGCTTCAGCTATGGCCGGCGACCATTTACGCGACCTTTCCAAAAAGCTGAGTGCCGGACTAGGGCGCGTTGCCACCGCCGGAGAGGTCTATCTCGGACATTTCCTGGGCGAGCATGGCGCAAAACAGATCATCACTTCGGGCAAGAACCAAATAGCGGCAAATGTGCTCCCTGAAGCGGCGCGCGCGAACAGCACATTATTCTATGCGCCGGACGGCACGCCGTACACGGCTGGCCAGTTTCTCCAGCATATCCAAAAGCGACTGAGCCAGGCCTTTGCCAATACCGGCGCGACAGCAGGCGGATCCACGAGCCCAGCCGGCTCAAACCAGATCGCAAATCAAGCCACTGCACCAAAAGGCGGCCTATCGGGGCAAGCCACCGGTATACCGCAACGGATCCAAAGTGCTTCGGAAAGGCTGGTTATGGCTGCCCTAGTCGAGCCCCTTACCCAATCGGATCAACTGAACATCAATTCGAAATCGCGGCTCGCAAAACTCGAATCGGATTTGCCCGCCGCGACACTGACAGCCTTGCAGATGTCGCCGACGTAAGTGCAATCGAACGTCGAGGCGCCAAGTTTGAGATAGACCGTTCCCGCGCTGTTTATCCAGGCCCGATCAGATAAACACCAACTCCGCATGTAAAGCGCCCGAAGCCTTCAGTGCACTCAGCACCTGAATCAGGTCACGCGGTCCCAGCCCGAGCGCATTCAGTCCCGCCACCAAATCGTTCAGCGTGGCACTGCGATGCAGTATCTGAAGATGCTTGTCTGATTGGTCGTTCACTTCGACCTTCGTATTTGGCACGACCACGGTTTGGCCGTTGGAAAATGGCTTCGGTTGGCTGACTTTAGGCGTTTCAGTGACCCGTACTGTCAGGTTACCGTGTGTCACTGCGACAGTATCGAGTTTGACGTCGGCCCCCACGACAATGGTCCCGCTTTTCTCATCGATCACGATACGCGCCGGCTGATCGGGTTGAATCGAAATATGCTCGAGATGAGCCATCAGCGCAGTCACGCGGTTCGTATAAGCGGCGGGCACAATGACGCTAACGGAACCGATATCGGTCGCGGTCGCGACGTTGCTGCCCATTTCGGCATTGATCGCCTGCTCGATACGCGTGGCAGTCGTAAAATCGGGGGCGTGCAATGCAAGTCGAATCTGTTTGAGATCGTCCAGCGTATTGGCAACCTCACGCTCAACAATAGCCCCGCCCGGTATCCTGCCACCCGTCTGCACACCCTGAGTCACGCTCTGCGCTGCACCGGCAGCCTGAAAACCGCCGACGACGACCGGCCCCTGCGCAACAGCATAGACCTCACCGTCCGCAGCCATCAGCGGCGTGACCATCAGCATGCCGCCAGTCAACGACTTGGCGTCGCCCAACGATGATACTTGGACGTCGATCGGAGAACCCTGCCGCGCGAATGGTGCCAATGTGGCCGTTACGACGACCGCTGCCGTATTGCGGGTCTGCATCTGCAATCCATTCACGTTAACGCCCATGCGTTCGAGCATCGCACTCAAGGATTGCGCGGTGAACTGCGAGTTGCGCAATGTGTCGCCCGTACCCTGCAACCCGACGACGAGACCATATCCGACCAGTTGATTGCTCCGAATGCCTTCGATCGAGACGAGGTCGCGGAGCCACACCTGTGCCTGCGCGGTCTCGGTCAAGGCGGTGAAAAGCATGGAGCCTGCGAGCAACAGGGCAAACTTGCGCATTCTCCGATCAGGAAGTTTCATCACGTTATGCCGTCGTCGGCATGTAGTGAACGAGGCTGAGTTGAGAGATTTGCGAGGTCAAGGAATAGGTGGCCTGTAGCTGTGTCTGTAGTTGGGTCAGTTGGGTCGAATCCGCATAGGTATTGGCCTGAAGATAGTTGGTAATCTGTGCCTGTGTTGCGGTGGCAGCTGCCGTCTGGGCACTCGAAGCGGCAGTCAAACTTGACTGCACGCTCCCAAGGTTTCCTTGCAAATTGGTGATTTCATTCTGAGCGGCGCCAAGAAGTGACGAGGCTTGGCTAAGCAACTGTGCCTGCGCCGTACTATCCAGCTGACTCGATGGAGCATTAACCATGCTCAGCATGGACAGGCCTTGCAGCAGGTCGCGGAAAGCCGGCTGGTTGGCGCTGGCGTCATATTGAACGGTCTGGTTCGTCCCCACGATCACGCTGGTGGGTTGCCCGTCGGTGCTACCGGTGTAGATAGCCCCGCTGTATCGCTGAGTAGGATCGCTGTTCGTGTCATTAAAAACGCTCGCCAGACCATTGGGACCATTGATCAGCGCGGAAATATTGCTTGCCGACAATGGACCGCCATTAGCCGCCACCGCGGCACTCAAAACATTCTGAGTAATCGAAGTAAGGCCACCTGCGGCATCGGCGGGCTGCATGGGCTGGGCGGCGCCGTTATCACCGGAAAATACTCCGCTGCCGGCGAAGCTCGTGTTGAGCAGGCTCAGTACCTGCTGGATGGTACTCGTCGCCTCACTGGCGAGCGGGGCGATGCCCGCGCTATCGCCGGCCTGAATGCTCTGCGAGGCTGTCGTGATCGTTTGGACGCTCGAGGCGAGGCTTGTCAATGCCGTCTGAACCGTATCCAATTGCTGCGATGCGGTGGTGATAGAAGTCTGCAATCCGGTTTGCTGATCCGACTGGTATTGAAGCTGGTACAGCAACGCGGCATTGGTCCCCAGCGAAGCTTCTGGATTGGCGACTTGACCGGATGAGACTTCGCCGACCAGCTGGTTCATTTGGGTCTGCATCGAACCGACCTGATAGGTAAATTGAGCCGAACCCGCGAAAGAACCGACACGATTCAACATGGACGAGCCCCTTTATTGAATGGTCGTGATGAGGGAATTCAGCATGCTGGAGGCAGTCTGGATAACTTCCGCGCTGGCCTGGTAGCTTTGCTGTACGATGAGTAGCCTGTTCATTTGATCGTCGATGTTCACGCTGGTGTCATTCGTCACTGCGGTCTGAGCATCCGACGCCTGCTGAGTGCGAGATGTATTGAGGCTGGTCCAAGTCGTTGAAGCACTTTGCTGCTGTCCTGCGACCTGGGAAAAAGCATCGCTCAGCGATGTGGCACTCGGCAGTCCGCTCACAGCGGAAGCCGACTGGGACGACTGTAACGCGTTCACAAAACCGATGATCGTGGAATTACTATTGGTAGCAGTGGATTGGGTCGCCGCCTGCACACCGTCGCGAATCCGCCATGCGGCTCCCCCTTGAGTCGGATCGACAAGTGGATTGACCGCGATAGTAGAGGCAAGCCCGGCAATCGACGCGCTGTTGCTGGGATCAAGTGCCGCGCCTCCCGCCGTGAACAGCCCGCTCTGGCCTGCGGACACCGTCGGGTCCGCGGTCTGAAAGGTAGCGATCAGATTACCGGCCAAACTATCGAGCTGGTTGCTGAACCCCGGCAGGACCACGTCGCGCAACTGCAAATTGGCGGCAATGCTTCCCGATTGCGACATCGAGATCGGCTGACCATCAACGGTTACATTTGACAAGCCGCCGGTCAGGCCATTGGCGGGATCGGGAGTGACACGCATCGTAGCGGGTATGATCGGGGTCGGCGTGAAAGAAAGCGCATGGACAGTCCCATCGAAGAGCGTTGTGCCCTGATCGGTGGTGACGGTAATGCTACCATTGCTGTTCTGCTGGGTCTTGATTGGAAGGTCCTGAGAAAGCTTTGTGAGCAGCTGCGACTGCTGATTGGAAAAGTCGGCCGTAGACTGGCCATTCGCGGCGGCGGCCAGCAAGCTCGTCTGATTTTGCGCCAATTGATTCAAGATATTATTGGCATCGGCGACGCCCGCAGCGACCCCCTGATCGGCCTGCTCGCGTTCGGACGAGATCGTCCCGCTCAGGCTGTTAAAAGTACCGGCAAGGGTCTGGGCCGCGCTGACCGCGGCGGTCTGTGCTGTTCCGACCGACGGCGTCGCGGACAATGTCGTCAAAGCGGTCGTAAATGCCGACAGCTGCGACGGTAGCGAAGTACTATCCGACGCCTGCCCCAGTGCTGCGGTATAGGCCGAGAGGGTACTGGATACCTGCTGACTGTAGGAGGCAGAGCTGGCGGCCTGATTTGCGATTAAAGACGCTGTCTGGTTGGCCAGGACAGTGATCTGCCCGGCAATAACGCCGCCGCCGACGCCGTTGCCGATGAGTTCACTTTGACTGATATCCTCTTGTGCGTAGCCAGGCGTATTCGCGTTGGCAACATTGTTGGATATGAGGTTGGTCAGCTGTCCGAGCATGGTGAGCGAGGACTGCGAACTCAGCAGAGCACCCTGGATTGACATCGAAACTATCCGCTACTGGATCAGGTGATTGATCGTGTCGAGCATCTGCTCCGAAGTCTGAATCACCATCGCATTGGAGGAATAAGCCCGCTGGGTCTCGATCATATTGGTGAGCTGCGTCGTAATATCGACGTTCGATCCTTCCAGAGACCCCGCATCGATCGTGCCGGCGGCTCCTTGCCCAGGCAAGGCGAGTTGCGCCGTGCCTGCTGCATTCGAAAGCTGGAATGCATCCCCCGAGACCTGAGTCAGTCCATCGGGGTTGGGTACGGTTGCAAGATCGACCTGGTATATCGGCCGGGTCGTGCCGTTGGAAAAGGACGCCGTTACGACGCCGGTGGTACCAATGGACACGCCCTGCAAGGAGCCGAAGCCCGCGCCGTTCTGAGACAGCTGAGTCGTCTGATAGCTACCGGCAAATTGAGTCATGCCGGATGCGCTATTGAGCGCACCGATATCGATCGGGAGGCTTTGGCCATTCGCGGTTGTAATCGTGAAGTTGCCGGAGGTGCCGTCGTAGCTCCCTGCCCCGCCAACGGGAGTCACCGATGCCAGTGTGCCGGCATTCGCGCCTGTGCCATTGAAAGTAAGCGTCGCCGACCCGATCGGGGTCGTCGGCGACGACGACAACGAGTCATAGACGTTCATTGTCCAGGTGTTGCTGTTGGCGTCACCTGAAGCTGCTGGCACCGTCGGCGTAAACTGGAACTGCAGCGACTGCTGCGATCCCAATGCATCGTAATAGGTAAGCGAGCTTGTCGACGGCGCAGGCGCCGTGGCGGCATAGGCGGTATCGCTGGACGACAGATTTGCGGTGAATGTCATTGCCGTCGTCGGCGATCCGGTGGAGGTCAGATTTCCCACATTGACCGTCGTCAGCGCGGTCAGGCTCCCCGCAACGGAGGTGGCACCCTGCGCAGGCAAGGCCTGGCCTTGGAGGTAATAGCCGGCTGCATTGACAAGATTGCCATTGGCATCCTGTCGGAATGAACCTGCGCGCGTCAGTAGATAGCCGGCGCTGCTGGGCGTCGCGCTCGTGTTTACGACCATGAAGCCGTCGCCATTGATGGCAAGATCAGTATTGACGCCGGTTGTCTGAAGCTGCCCCGCGGTCGCGACATCGACCGTGTTCGTTGTGGTGACGCCGGCCGTCGAATTGGTGTTCGAAGCGCCCGCGGCATTCACCAAGGACTCAAAATCCGTGTCGGATTGTTTGTAACCCACGGTCGATGCGTTGGAGATGTTATTGGAAATAGCGGACAAGCTGGCGGACTGTGCGTCCAGACCGGAAAGGGCCGAACCGATGGCTGAGAAAATGGACATAAGGGCTTCTCCCTAAGTTAGAGGTAGTACGAGACGTTCAGTTAGAGGTTGGGGCCGGGACGTTGCGATCGACCGGCAAACGCGCCTGAGGATCGACATCGTTTCGCAGAATGGTGATCGCGATCCGTCGGTTTCGCGGGTCTAGAGGTGACTGGGGCAGGAGAGGATCGCTGGCCGCCCGGCCTTCGACCTGGATGATACGGCCCGGCGCTAGTCCGGTAGCCTCCAGAGTTCGCCTGACGGCATTGGCTCGGTCGGCCGAAAGCTCCCAGTTGGAGTAGGAACCACGCTGAAGCGCATGGCCATCGGTATGACCCGATAGAATGATACTGTTTTGCACAGTTCCCAAAACCTGCGCGACGACGTCGAGGATCGCCTTCAGCCGCGGTAGCGGCTCTGTTCCACCGGGTGAGAACATGGGCTCGCCGTCCCGATCGAAAATTTGGATCCGCATCCCGTCTTCGGTCATTGCGACATCGATATTCGATGCTTCGGTTTTAAGCTCACCGGAGGTCATGATTTGTTCGAAATTGGCCTTTAGCGCCTCAAAACGTTGGCGCTCGGTCCGGTCGTGCGACTGAGTGGATGCTTCGCCTGATTGCGTGTCTCTGCGCTGCTCCATCTTACCGTTCTTCATCGCCGGTTGTCCGCGTTCGGGCTTGGGGTCGGCCCCTTCCATCACGGACTTTCCACCATTGAGCACGCCATTGCCCGCCGGCATGTCGAACATCGATGTGCTCAAGAAATATTTCGCAATCACCTGGCGATCAGTCGATGTGGTCGATGACAGCAGCCACATGATGAGAAAGAAGGCCATCATCGCGGTGACGAAATCGGCGTAAGCGACCTTCCACTGCCCCCCATGCGCATCATCGTGCGCGACTATCCGCTTCACGATGATGGGACGCTTCTGTTCGTTGCTAACACTCATTCAAGGCGAGCCTTGGGCTATGGGATCAATATAGAATAACACGACGGCATTTCGCATACAATATTTTTATTGTTGTATTTCGCAATATTTCTACGGTTCGCCGCTTTGAATTTGATGCTTTCCGCGTCCGGCGTGAAAAGCAGCAATCACATTGCTGCAAAGTGCTTGTCTAGAAAGCCGGACCGTTAGAATTCGGCATCGCTTGTTTCTTCCTCTTCCTGCTCCATCAGGACCAGGCGCCCCTCACCGATCAAACGTTTGGCCGTATCGATAATCTCAGATTGTGCGGCATCGATTGTTTTGCGACGCGGCGGCACTTGCGTCTCCATCTCTTCGATAAGCATTTTCTGCGCGCGTTCCGACATCTGGGACATGAAGAGCGCCTTAATTTCGTCGCTTGCGCTGACTAATGCGATGGGCAATCGCTCGGCCGGAACATCGGCGATCAGAAGCCCAAACGTGGCCGGTTCAATGCGTCTCAGATCTTCAAAAGTGAACATGATGCGGCGGATGCGTGCTGCGGCCTGCGGTTCCTTGTCCTCCAGAGCCGACAGGATCCTATCCACCAGTTCCTGGTCCGAACGGTTGAGCATTTCCGCCACGATCGAGGTGCTGTCACGTTCATAGGCGCGACCCAGTACTGCGGTAAACTCGCGTTTCAGGGCCTCTTCTATATCCATCAGGACAGGCCTTTGAACGCTTGTCATCCGAACCATGCGCAAGGAAATGTCGGCTGCATTCTTAGGCGGCAGTAGCCTGATTACCCGCGCGGCATGCGCCGCCGGCAGACGTGCCAATATCAATGCTGCAGTTTGCGGATATTCGTTGCGCAGATAGCCGGCCAAGGTTTGCGGTTGGATATGGGATAGTTTTTCCCAGATGTTCTTGCCATCCGGCCCCTTCGCCTCGTCCATGATTTCCGCGACCTTATCCGGCGGCAGGAAACGGCTCAGCATTTTCTCGGCGGCATCGAAGCCGCCAACAATGCTGCAACTATGGCCAATTTGAGACTGAAACTCTTCGATAACCTCTTGGATGGTTTCCATATCGGTCCGCCCCATCCTCGCCATGGCTCCGCCCAGACGGCGCACCTCATCTTCGCTCAAACTGGAGAGCAAACGTTTCGAGCGTTCCTCATCCAAAGCCATGACGATAATTGCTGCCCTTTCGCAATATTCCGACTGCGAGGCTGTGGCCGCCTGAGCTGCCTGTGGGCGTATCGAGGAAAACCGGTCGTGCTTTGCCTCTACGAGTGTCATTGCGCGAAACTCCTGACTAAGGAACCGGCGACCAACTCCCAGCCGTCCACAAGTACGAAAAAGATCAGTTTAAAGGGAAGGCTCACCACGACGGGCGGCAGCATCATCATGCCCATGCCCATGAGAATCGCAGAGACAGCCATATCGATGACCAGGAAGGGCAGAAACAGAAGGAATCCGATCTGAAAACCCTTCGATAGTTCGCTGGTTAAAAAGGCCGAACACAGAACGTGAAGCGGGAGAGCAGACCGCGCAGCGTTGGACACGGACCCGGGCTTTTCCGGATGCAGACTTGTGAGAGCAGGCGTTTCGGTCTCACCGCTCGCCGTCGACGGTGCGGTTTGCGACGATTTCCGGCTCGACAAATCGATATAAAGAGCGAGATCTTTCTCGCTGGTATTGGCCTCCATAAACGAACGGAACGGTTTCACAGCGCGGTCGAGAGCCTCCTGTTCGGTGATGGAGCCGTTCAACATCGGCTGCACCCCATCTTGGTAGGCAGTCTCAAATGCCGGCGCCATAATGGTCCCTGTTAAAAACAGCGCCAAGGCGACGATCACACTGTTCGGTGGCGTCTGTTGCAGACCCAGTGCGGTACGCAGCATCGATAAGACAATAACAACCCGCGTGAAGGATGTACCGACCATGAGAATGCCCGGCGCTATCGCCAGGACACTGGTCAGAGCCAGTATTCCGACCACGTTCGTCGCAAAACCCTCGCCACCGGGAGCAATATTGAGCGACACGCTCTGAGCCCGCGCGTCTCCCGCAATTGCGAGCATCAATAAGGCTACCGGGATAGCCAACTTCAGACCCAGTTTCAGGGTTTTCGACATTCTGTCCGTCCTGTACTGGAAATTCTGGTCAAATAAGTCCGGTGTTGGCGATTTCGGACAGCGATATCGCCAGCCTACCCTCGTCGGTTAATTGCACCTCACCGCGCGCGACGAGACGCTTGTTGACATATATGTCGACGAGCTCACCCACCTTCTTGTCCACCTCGACCACCGATCCGCGGCTCAGAGCATAAAGCTTACCCAGCTGAATGGTCTTTTCTCCCAGAACGACGGTGAGGGTCACCGGGATATCCATCATCGACGCAAGCCGATCCTCGGTAACTGTTGAAATCAAATCAGACATTATATTTCGTCCTTTCGCGCACTCTTGAGAGAGAGAATTTCAGTCACTTCGCGCAGCAGCGCAGCAGGGTCGAAGGTCATGCCGCCGCCCGTCCAAGAAATATCCGCCATGCCGGACGGTGCCGTCGCATTGGGCAACAAAGTCACTCGCGTCGCGCCCGCATCGGGCAGGCCACGCGACTTGACCGCCTCGATCGTCGCCGGGCACGCCCGGACCGTCAGCTCTTCGGGCGATCGCTCCGACAGCGCATGGTCGATCAAAGCGATGATTTGGGAGCCAGCAGTCTCAGCCATGATCGTCGGAAATAGAAATTCAACAGCGCTCGCGACTGCAGAGCGACTCTGCTGCTCGATCAACCGCCGATCGGCTTGTCTGGTGGCCAGCAACTGGGACAAAACATCGGCTACGCTGTTACACGCGACCTGTTCCTCCAGCATCTTGCTCAGCCGAGATATTTCTTCGTTGCAATCGGCACGAGCCCCTGCCTCACCCTCCAGCAGGCCGGCCGCGTGACCTTCGCGACGGCCGACATCATAGCCTACCTCATATGCAGCGTTTCGCACGGGCCCGAAAGCGTCCGGGTCCCCCGCAGACGAGGATGGATCGAATGCCCGAATCGGCGGCGGTATGAAACGGCGCATCATGCGTTCCCCGCCAGCCACGAGCGGAGCGTTGCCACTGCTTCTTCCGGCCGTGCATCGACAATTTCAAACAAGCCGGCGAGCAGTGCTTGCTGGCCCGATTCCGGCCTGCCAAAGCTTAATGCAGGCGTTCCACCTGCGCCATCCGAGCCCGCGGTCAGTGCGGCGAGCTGGCCATTCGGCTGGGGTGATACCAGCCCCAACCGCGCGTCGGAGCTCGTCAAGGCGAGCGCCGCTCCCGACTGCCCGGCTTGTCCGCGACCAGACTGTCGGTTTCTACGCATGCGCATTATCGTGAAACCACCCAGTAGCAGCACAGCACCGGCACCAATCGAAATCCAGATGATCGACAACTGCGAGAACGGTCCGCTCTCGACGTCGGCACTGGTCCCGGTCGCCGCATCCGGCATGAAGCGCATCGTTTCGACCGTCACACGGTCCCCACGATTGACATCGAACCCCACAGCAGCCTGAATCAGGTCAGACAGCCGTCCCAACTCCTCTTGCGAGCGAGGCTGATATTGCCCTTTGTCATCAACCGTTCCGTCGACCACGACGGCGATGGTCATGCGCTTCAGCTCACCGGCTTCTCGTACACGATCGCTGCGAACCGAGTTGATTTCGTAATTGACGGTCTGACCGTTGCGGGAATTGTTCGTCGACGTCCGGCCAGGTTCGCCTCCCTGGCCCGCCGACGGATTTGGTAGGTTCTGACCAACCGATACGGACTCCTGGTTCTTGGTTTCGTTCGTTGCGTCCTGGTCTACCTGAATCTGCTTGGACCGTTCGATTTGCGACAGGGGGTCGAATTTCTCCTCGTGCGAAACTTCGCGAGAAGCATCCAGCTCGACGGACGCGGCGACACGCAGCTTGTCGTGGCCGACCAGCGGCTCGAGCAAATCACTGACGGCTCTGCGCAAATCCTGTTCGCGGGCGCCTTTGAGTTCGCTGATCCGGCTAGAAGCGGCCGCTTCAGAATCATCGGCCGCGATCACGACGCCGGAGGGGTCAAGCACAGACACGCTTTCACCCGCCATTCCGGGCACGGCACCCGACACCAGTAAGCGTATAGCGGCAGCTTGAGAGGCGCTGAGGCGACCGGCGCCCGTCATCGTCACGGCAACCGATGCCGTGGCTTTGGGTGTATCGCGTGCAAAGGTCTCACGTTCGGGTAACACGATATGGACTCGCGCGGTCCGGACGCCGTTTAGCGTAACGATTGTCCGGGCGAGTTCTCCCTCCAGGGCGCGCAGACGCTGAATGCGCTGCATAAAAGAGGTCATATTCATCGGCGACTGCTGATCCAGCAGCTCGTAGCCCGCACCACCTTGATGTGGGAGGCCTGAAGCGGCCAATTCCATGCGAGCACGTGCGACCTGGGAGGCAGGAACCATAATCGTCGTACCGTCCCCTTTAACGTCAAAGGGGACCTTTAATTCTTCTAGCTTCTGTCCGATTTTCGCAGCTTCAGTCGGATCGAGACCCGAATAAAGCAAGCTTTTGGTTTCAAGTGATAAACTCGACACCCAGAAAAGGAGAGCTATCGTTGCTCCGGCGACAGCAGCCATTGACCCCAGTTTCGCATAACCGAGGCGCGTTATCGTCTGCTTCAATCCGGCGAGAGGGTCCATATGGAATACTGCTTTCTGCAGGAGCGGCAAATCACCAGCCGATGGTGATGTTCCGAATTTCGCTTATATCGTCTTTTTCTATGGTGTCAATTCGCAGAATTTGCTAATGCATCTTTGCGTAGGGATGGAATCCCTGCGGTCGACCGCAATCTCGTCGATTACGGACGATAACTACCTACTGTAGAAGGCAGCAAAGACATGGCATCGCTGAAGGCCGCAAAGCAGGAATCGGATGAGGGTGCGTCTAAGAAAAAGAAACGCAGCCCTCTACTATTGATCGCGGCGATTCCCGTCGTTCTTATAGCGGCCGGGGCGGCGGCCTATTTCTTCGTGCCGGGGATCTCGGAAAAAGCCAATGGATTGACTGCCCATAAGGAAGCTCCAGTCGAACTCCCCTCACCAGGTCCAGTTTTCGCAGAACTTCCAGAAATGTCGGTAACGCTCCCGAACGGCGGTCAAGCTCGGCAGCTGCGAATTCGTATTTCCCTGGAGCTCATGCAAACGACACCTCAGCCTACGCCCGCGGCCGTTCTCACGCCGAAGGTGTACGATGCACTTCTCATCTATCTGCGCACACTGACAGATAGCGAGGTCGACAACTCGCTCGCAATCGATCGCATCCGCGGGGACCTTTTTCGGCGCCTGACTCTCGTGCTCGGCCCGAACGTCGTTCGCGACGTATTGATCACAAGCCTAGTCGTTGCGTGACGCGATGAGCGAAACAACACAAATCATCAACGAAGATGACGCATCCACCCCTTGGAGTGAAGGGGAGCCGTCGCTGGAGCAAAGCGACATAGACAATCTTTTCGGTGACTCGTCGCAGGACGGAAGTCACAGACGACGTGGTTTCGAGGCGCTGATCACAAACGTCGTGTCCGGCATCGATCGCATGCCGATGTTAAATATCATGATTGATCGCCTTGCCCAATCGATGACGGTGAGCATGCGCGGCTTCACCGGTGACAATACCGATGTCAGCATCGATCATATCCAAGCATGCCGCCTGAAAGACTTTCTCGACTCCGTGTCGTTGCCCGCGATGATCGCTGTCCTGAGGGTCGAGCCCTGGGAGGGCTATTGTCTAGCCGCACTGGATGCTCGGCTGATCACCTCCGCAATGGATGTTCTGCTCGGCGGACGTCGCAATAGAGGCTCCCCGATCGAAGGTCGTCCGTACACGGCAATCGAGCGCGCATTCGTCGAACGATTGGTTCAAAATGTCATTGCCGGCGATTTGAAACAGGCTTTCGACATCATCGGCGATGTCGATTTCGTACTCGAGCGGCTGGAAACCACACCATCCTATGCTGCCGTAACGAAGGCTTCGGGTGCCGCAATCATGTTCCGCGCCGAAATTTCGATCGATCACCGCAGTGGCCATATCGATTTCCTCATCCCCTACTCGACGTTCGACCCGGTTCGCGAACAGCTCATTGAAGAATATGTCGGAAAGAAAAATGGCGGGGATCCGGCATGGCGGACCCATCTGACAACGGTACTGCCCCACGCAGAAGTCGAATTGCGCGCCGTCATCGAGCAGCGATCGATTTCCAGTGCCGAAGTCATGAAGTGGAAAGTCGGATCCCGTCTTTTGCTGGAGCGGCGACAAGACGAACCGATCGATGTGTTTTGCAACGAGTTACTCGTGTTGCGGGCTGCAATAGCTGACAAGGAAGGAAGGATTGCACTTCGCGTGAGCGAACGCCGGTTGGCTCAGGACTGGCCGTTCGATCCATGAGCGGCAACTTTCGAAGAATTCGAGGTTCGGCAATGAACACAGGCCTACTCAACGTCAAGCGCATTCTCATCGTCGGTTTCGCGCTCACCCTATCCAGCTCGACCATGAGTGCGAGGGCAGCGGTTACGGTACCCGCGCCCGCCACGGAGCCCGCAAAGCCTGCGCTCGCACCTCAGATCAGCGAGACGACGACGGATGATTATACGCAAGATGCGCGCATCCTGGGCGAACTCGCCCGCCGCAAAGCCGCTTTGGATCGCCGCGAACACGAACTCGATCTACGCGAAACTCAACTGTCTGCCGCCGAACTCCTAGCGCGCAAGGAAGTCGGACAACTGACTTCGCTGCGTGGTGAAGTGGAAAAGATCGTTAACCAACAAACTGACGACGCATCGGCGGACCTTGCGATGCTGGCCGGACTGTTCGCCAATATGAAACCGGCACAAGCCGCGGCAATCCTGGGCAAGCTCGATATTGCGAAAGCGGCCGCGATTTTGCGACGGCTTCCGACGCGGATGGCAGGGCCCGTTCTCGCAGCAATGGATCCGACAAGTGCCGCAGGCGTGACCCAAGAATTGCAACGTGCTCATGCACCGTTTCAAGATGCATCAGCAACTCCGGTAGCTACCGGGGGCTCGTCACAGTGACTTTGCAACCGGCGGCTGGCGGCCCGACTGCGACCAGACGAGACTGATGATCTTCGCGGCCAGCTCGAAATATTCCTGCGGAATGACTTCGCCGATCTCGACGGTTTTGTAGAGTGCGCGCGCAAGCGGAGGATTTTCGATAATCGCCACCTGATTATTGAATGCGATCTCGCGAATTTTTTGTGCGATGAGATCGGCACCCTTCGCTACGACGATTGGCGCAGGGTCCTTCCCGCGTTCATATCGCAAGGCGATCGCAAAATGAGTGGGGTTGGTAATGATCACTGTGGCGGTGGGAACCTCGAGCATCATGCGATTCATGAACCGCTGACGCCGCAGTTTGCGTTGCCTCATCTTGACATGCGGGTCGCCCTCGTTCGAGCGCATCTCGTCTCGCATATCCTGAACGCTCATCCTGATACGCCGGCGATATGCCCAATGCTGGTATGGAACATCGATACCCGCGATCACAACAGCAACGAGAGTGGTCACCAGCAGGATTGCCGTAAGCGAATTTTTCATCAACTCGGGCAGGACGCTGAAGTCGGCCGATACCAGACCTACAGAGTTGGTGTAGAGTGGCTTGGCAATGAGCCAACAGGCTATGCCAACCGCAATCATTTTTGTCAGGCTCTTGCCGAACTCCACCAGAGCCCGCTGGCTGAACATCCGCTTAAATCCGCTTCGGGGCGACAGATGGGATAACTTCGGCATGATCCGTTTGCTGGATACGGCAACGGCATTCTGGAAGATATAAGGCAGCAATGCGCCAGCCATAAGCATCCCGAAGAACGGCGCAAGCACCAGCGTTATCGCCAGAATTGCAGCGCGTCCCGCCGAGGCCATGCCCTGCTCCGACCCAACAAGCGTAAAGTCGGGCTGATCTAGTAACGGCAACATAAGATTGCCGATCTCTCGCATCGCCGTTCCAGCCACGAGGACTGTGCCCAACAGCACGGCGAGATATACGCCAGCCACTGATCCCTCACGAGAAACAGCAACATCGCCCTCATCGCGAGCCTGCTTTAGTCGTTGCTCGCTGGCGTCGAGGGTTTTCTCGCCGCTGTCGGATTCAGCCATTCTGCGGCCCCATCAACGCAACAATTCAACGAGGTTCGACCATTCTGCCAAAGAAGGGTCCAAAATGCCGGGGATGGTCGCGGCCAACAGATAGAGCCCCAACGCAACCAGTAGCGGATTCGCCACCATGAAGACCGGAATTGCGGGCAGCGCACGATTTGCCGCTGCAAGCGAGGCGTTAAACAGCAAAGCCAACACCAGAAATGGCAAGGATATCTGGCCGGCCAACCGTAGAGCACGGGTCCCGGCGGAAACCATTACGCGTGCACTGGCAGCAGGATTGGGGAACTGTCCTGGTGGCAGAAGTTGATAGCTATCGATCAATCCCCGCAGGATTGAGTGATGTCCGCCGGAAGCGAACATGATCGCAATCACGCCAGCATAAAGAGCAGCGCCGATCGTCGGCGACTGATCCATAGATATACCAGCGGTGAAGATATTCGTTACTCCAACCGATTGGCTGATGATTTGCCCAGCGGTTAGAACCGATGAAACCAGTGTTCGGCACAGAGCGCCGAGCAACGCCCCGACCACAGCCTCGGCAACTACCGCATATCCCACCCCTCCTGCCGTGGGGGTCGCCAGCGGCATCCCGTCAATTGCCGGCGCCACCGTTGCTGCTAACGCAATCCCGGCCAAAATCCGCATCCGGACCGGAACCGAGGGCTCCCCAAAGCCCGGCAACAACATCATAGCAGCGCTGATACGGACGAAGACGAGCAGGATTTGATAGAGTTCGAGCGACGCCCAACCCGATAGCGTCAGTTGGGCCATAATCCTATATCTGCTCGACGGTGCGCAGGCGACTGGTCGCATGTATTTCAGCATGCGAGATTATTGCGATCGTCGGATTGACCCGTTCAATCAAAGCACGAACAAAGGGCCGAGCATCAGCGCTCGTTAAAACAGCCGGCCAGACTCCGCGAGCCGACGCGGCGGCAAGCTTAGTGCGAACTGCCTGTACAAAGTCCTGAGTGCGCGAAGGTGGCAGAATAAACGCACGCTGATCTCCGTCGGTGATGATCGCTTCGTTGATCTCGCTCTCCCACTGCGGGGATAAGGGCATTACGGCAATAAAACCGTCTCCGCCGGTTAGGGATTTGCATATCTGCATCGCTAGGCGGGCGCGCACATGTTCGGTCATCATCCGCACGTTGCGGGTAAGGCCAGCGGCCTCGTGAATCGCTTCCAGAACCAGCGGCAGATGGCGGATTGAGACCCGTTCGGCGAGCAGACCGGCAAGAATTTTCTGCACGGTGCTCATAGGCACCAAACCAGGGACAAGATCCTGCACAAGCTTCTGGTGTTCCTGACCCAAACCGGTCAACAGCTTCTGCGTTGCGGCGTAGGACATAAGTTGATTCATGTTGGCTTTTGCTGTCTCGGACAGATGCGTCGTGAGCACCGTTTCGACGTCCACGACGGTCAGTCCCAATGCAACCGCTTCTTGACGCTGGCTTAAGTCGATCCAGCGAGCGGGTATCTGAAAGGATGGCTCCTTCGTATCTAGCCCAGCGAGGCCGATTTCTCGCCCGTCTGGCGAAAATGCCAACAATTTGTTCGGCATCATTGTCTCATGAGCCACTTCGACACCATGTATCTGCAGCGAGTAATCGCCCGATGCCAGGTCCATATTGTCTTTGATTCGCACCGCTGGGAGCAAAAACCCATAGTCGAGCGCTATTGAACGTCGCAGCTTGCGTATCTTTTCGGTAAGCCCACCGTTGGGACCGGATGCAAGTGGCACTAACCCCATACCAAGTTCGACACGAATATCGTCGACCCGCATCAATTCGCCGATCGGTTCTTCTTTCGGGCCGCCTACATTTTCTTCGCTGCGTGCTGCGGCAGCCTCGGCTAGCTTTTTGCCTAACGCGGTACGCCGTACAAGAAATGCGGCCCCGGCAGTTGCCGCCGATAAAAAGGCAAACGGTAGAAAGGGCATACCCGGAAGGATAGCGAACAGGCCAGCGAGACCCGCGGCCAGAAACAATGGTTTTGAATGCCCACCTAACTGGCCGATGAACGCCCGGTCGGTAGAGCCGCGTGTTGACCCCTTCGATACCAGCAAGCCGGCGCCAAGACTGACGATAAGCGCCGGGACCTGACTGACGATGCCGTCGCCGATCGTAAGCGTCGTATAGAATGTTGCTGCCTGACCAACACCAAGCCCGTGGCGCAACGTGCCGATGACGATGCCGCCTACCGCGTTTACGAGAGTTATGATGATCGCAGCAATTGCATCGCCTCGAACGAACTTCGACGCACCATCCATCGCCCCATAAAAGGAGCTTTCGTCCTCAAGCTCCTTTCTTCTGCGACGGGCTTCGACGTCGGTGATGGAGCCTGCGGACAGTTCTGCGTCGATCGCCATTTGTTTTCCCGGCATCGCATCCAGCGAGAATCTCGCCGCAACTTCCGCAATTCGGCCCGCGCCCTTGGTGATCACCATGAAATTAATGATGATCAAAATGGCGAAAACGACGACGCCAATGACGAAATCTCCACCGACGACGAATGCGGCAAAGCCGTTGATGACCGTACCGGCCGCACCAAGCCCTTTATGTCCACCCGACAGGATGAGACGCGTCGTGGCAAGATTGAGCGCCAGTCTGAGGAGCGTTGCGACCAGCAAAACCGTCGGGAAACTCGAGAAATCGAGAGGTTTTTCGATCCAGATTGCGACCATCAATACCAGGACGGAGAGCGTGATCGAGGTCGAAAGACCGATATCGACCAGAACGGTCGGCATCGGCAACACCAGCACTGAAACCAGAGCAACGATGCCGACCGCAAAGAACAGGTCCTGATGACGAGACCAACTGGCGAGAACGTCTAGGAGACGATTGGTGGGGGTTACCTGCGTCGTGTCCGACATCCCCTCAGAGCCCGACTATGATTTGGATGATCTGGTCCATGTAAGCGCGCATCGCGGCAAAGCCGAGCGGCAGGAACAGCATTGTGGCAATCAGGGTCACAAATATCTTCGGGACGTTAGCCAGGGTCATTTCCTGGATTTGGGTCAGAGCCTGAAGGACACTGATTAGCAAGCCGGTAACCAATGCGGCAGCCAGCGCCGGACCGGCGACCTGAATGACCGTGTAGAATCCCCCCCGCAGAACTTCAACGACATCGCCTTCATTCATGATAATTCCTATCAGATGTTCATGTGGATGACGTCGTTGTACGCGGTGAGGATTTTGTCCCTGACCGCGACGACCGTTTGCATAGTAATCTCGGCATTGGTGAGGGCCTGCACGACCGCTTGTGTATCTGCTTTGCCGGCTATTCCGCTGGCGGTGACCTGTTCGGCCTGATGCATCGTTTGCACCGCCGACTGCGCCGCCTGCCCGATCATCGATGCGAAATCGGGACCGCCCACCGGGCTGCTTGCGGACGTGCGGTATGCCTCGGTGACCTGCCTTGCCAAGCCGATGGGTACGATCGTGGTCATTTGTTAAGCCTTTAGGATGTCGAGTGTTTTCGAAATCATCGAGCGCGCCTGGCCCAATACCGCGAGATTGGCCTCGTATGACCGTTCGGCCTCCCGCATGTCCGCGACTTCAACCAGTTCCGTGACATTGGGAAGGCTTACATAGCCGTTCGCGTCTGCGGCTGGATGTGAGGGGTCATACTCCGTTCTGAACGGGGAAGGATCGACATCGAACTTGCCAGGCTGGACGATCGACGCCCCCGTCGCTTTGTCGATGCTTTCCTCGAACGTCATCGTCTTGCGCTGGTAGGGAGTGCCTCCGGGGGTCGAAGCGGTAGAGTTTGCATTCGCAAGGTTCTCAGAAACCAGGCGCAAGCGGATCGATTGAGCCCGCATGGCGGAGGCCGCTGTTTCCATGGCTTGGGAAAACGGCCCCTGCGACGAAATCGGTGTGATTGCGCTCATTTATCGATACTCATCTTCATGATTTCGATGCTTTTCGCATAAGCGGCAGACACCAGGGCATAGGCGCTGGTATTGTCTGCGGACTTGATCATCTGCTCTTCAATGGAGACCCCGTTGCCGTCCGGCTTTTCGCCATAACTAGAAACCGGAGATACGGTGGCGGATGCAGCCGTCGTGGTGCCGCCTAGATGGTCCGAGTAGGTACGAACCAGGGTAAGGCCAGCGGTTGCACCGGTTGCACCGGTTGTTGAACCGCCAGCCAGCGCACTATCGAACGGCGTAAGGTCGCGGCTCACATAGCCGGGTGTGTCGGCATTCGCGATATTGCGCGCAATGACGCTCTGTCGCTGCGCCAAATATTCCATTCGTCCGCCGGCAAGGCGGAAGAGGTTGATGCCTTCTAGCATATCAATTTCGCAATTCTTGCGATTAAGGTTCCAGACCACCCTAACCGACATTAATCTAAAATGTCTATAGCATTTCGCATCATTCTGGCCTATTTTTGGCTTGTAAGCTTCTATGGCTCGCAGTTGACCTTTCCAGAATGGAAGCACCTCTTATGTTTTCGCAAACTTATGATGGCGATACAACTAGCCGCCCCTATATCGATTTCGGCGATCTTCCGTCATTCCTGCGGCGACTTCCGCGTACGCAGCGGTGGGGACTCCTGGAGTCGGTACGCGGGGCAGCCCTTACTGTCACCGGTTTCGGGCAAGCCGTTGGCGTAGGCGACCGAGTATTGATGCAATCGGCCAATGGTCCCTTGGAAGGCGAAGTCGTCGCTTTCACCGGCGATCGGGTGACGGTCATGCCCGAGGGACGGGCCGATGGTCTGGCTCCGGGTATCAGGGTGGTTCTCGCTGAACCCTCATCGTTGTACCCATCGGAAGCGTGGCTCGGGCGGGTTATCAACGGCTTAGGACAGCCACTCGACGGCAAGGGTCCCCTACAGCAGGGGACTACTCGCATGCAGTTGAGAAGAGCTGCTGCATCGGCATTCAGCCGTCGGTTGATGGGGCAACGCCTCGAAACGGGATTGCGGGCACTGGACACCTTCATCCCTATATGCCGCGGCCAGCGCATGGGTGTGTTCGCTGCATCCGGCGTAGGCAAGTCTACTCTCATGGGGATGCTATCGCGCTTTGTTGATGCCGACGTAATCGTCGTCGGGTTGATCGGGGAGCGCGGTCGGGAAGTCCGTGAGTTCTTAGACGTCACACTTGGTGAAGCGGGGTTGGCCCGGGCAGTCATTATTGTCGCCACATCTGACCAACCGGCCTTAACAAGGCGCCGAGCCGCCCAGGCTACGCTCACTGTCGCCGAATGGTTTCGAAACCAGGGCAAGCAGGTTCTCTGCCTGTTGGACAGTGTAACTCGATTGGCTCACGCGCAGCGAGAAATAGGTCTCGCCGCAGGAGAACCGGCAACCACAAGATCCTACACGCCATCGGTTTTCACCGAGCTTCCGGCCCTGCTGGAGCGCGCCGGCCCTGGGTCCGACGGGCAAGGTGATATCACCGGCATCTTCACAGTCCTCGTTGATGGTGATGACCACGACGAACCCGTTGCAGATGCTGTGCGCGGTATACTGGATGGACATTTGGTATTAGACCGGCGCATCGGCGAAAGCGGACGCTGGCCCGCAATCAATATTCTGCGTTCCGTCAGCCGGTCGCTTCCTCGCTGTCACTCGGCGGAAGAGAATGAACTTCTGATTAAAGCCCGCAAGCTGCTGGGCGCATACGACGGCATGGCAGAGATGATTCGCCTCGGCGCCTATCGGTCCGGCTCCGATCCTCTTGTGGATCGTGCGATAGAATTGCAGCCGGCATTCGACTCATTCTTAGGCCAGGCAGTCGACGAACAGGCTTCTTCCGCAGAGGCGTTCGCTGATTTGGCTAGGATTCTCCAGCAACAATGATCGAATAGACAGACCGAGAAATGATCGAACGCTAGCTAGAAGGCTGGCCGAATGCTGTGCTCAAGACCATCGCAGCAGTAGATCCGCTGGAGAAAGTATCAACCGGATTAGTGGTTGTCGGCACAGTAATGTTTATGATTTTAGTTGAGCCGAAGCTATTTAGCAGTGTTGCGGCGATAGCGGCGGACGATTGTTCATTTTGTGCTCCGCTCTGGGCAACAAACTGGGTGAGCAATTTCGACAGCTTCGCCGGATTCTGAAAATCCGCGATATTTATACGTTGGCTCAGTGTATTCGCCTGCTGGTCGACATTCAGGGCACCAAAACTCGGCGGCAATCCCAATACGGTCTGGATCACATTGGCCAGAGGGGGGTCGGCGATGACCGAATACCAACTCGTCACGCTTGGCAGCTGTTGCAAGGCATAGCGCGCCTCTCTGAGTGCATTGGAGGAATTACCCACGACCACCTCGAACTGGGCCTCTGTGTATTTTTGGACGATTTGGCTAATGAACGAAGGCGACGTCACCGCCGCACCACCGGACGCTGGCACGAGTTGGGAGCCGGCGACAATATTCGTGGGACTGGATGCCGTCGCCGGCGTTCCCGTGCCCAGCGTGTTTGGGTCAAAGTTGAACCCGCTCGCCGATCCCCTTCCCAGGGCATCGGTGAATTGGAGATTACCGTTAACAACGGTCACGGAAATATTCGACTGATTGCCGTCAGCCCGCCTGAAGGCCGTTTGAAGCGTCGTGGCCAGACCCTGGATGGTCGTTGCGTGGGTCAGGTCGAGCCAACCGACCGACACACCGGCGAAGGTTCCGCTGAAATCCGCAAAGTTGCTCTGCTGTGACAGATTACCGATCTGCACTTGCGCGGTGGAAGGCACAGCAGGCGTAGCCGGAGTGACGGTCCCGCCATAGTTAAAGGCGGCAGCGATCTCGGTATATTGCGGACTGACCATCTGTGCCGCAAAAGACGTACTGCTGGTTGGATCCGAATTCAGGACCTTTTTCATCAATGCCGTCGCGCCGTTCTGAGACGACAGACCGAATGCAGTCAGCGCAAAATCCTGCAACCGAGGATCGGCCAAAAGCGCCGCCGCCGTTGTGGCTTTCGGTGCGTTTTGCTCGAAATAGGCAATTTCGCGCTGAACCACCGGATCTTTGGTCAGAGCCGGAAAATCCGATGGCCCTTTCGTCTGCAAAATATCCCAACCGGCGACACCGGTCTGGATACCGAGGGAGGTTATAGCCGGATCCATAACCTCCCCCGTTGATCAGGACTGGGAAATAGCTTCGTGCCCGGCCTCATGCGTCTTGAAGGACACGGGCGCCGATCTTCGCCATTCGTGAGGCGCGACATTGAGCAGGTTCGCTTCGTACGCAATCAAAGGATGTAATCCGGCGAGTGCCTTATAGTAATCTCCAGACTCTACCAGTTCATTGACCGTTTTGAGAATTTCCAGATTTTCCGGACGAACAAAAGCGTCACGAAGCTGAGTGAAGAGTTCGTTATAGGTGCGAACGAGATTGGGAGGCGGCGGCGGTTGCATCAGCATCGTCTGTATTATGAAATACAGACGCCGGGTTGGAGTATCGGCATCGGCCTCCCTGAGAACATCTTTTTCGCGCATCACATGCGTGAAATTGCGGATGATCAGGCTTGCCCGGTATTCGCCGTTTACCAGGACTGCGCCATTGACGATCAGACTTTCGTGGGCCGCAAGTTTGAGTTTGAGTGGCATCAGTTTGCATCCCGTGCAGCAGGACGAAGTCCCTGCATGATTTTGTAATTGATGGAGATCAAGTCGTGCAGCGTGGCGCCCTGGATCAGGACTCGGTCGCTTTCTCGCGTAACCCAGATCGCCAAGCTGATCAGATTGGCCCGCAAGGCGGCAGGCAGGCCGTTGTCTTCCCCCGCGAGGTCGCAGGCCAGAGTTTGCCAAAGCGCTCGGTTGTCGTGGACCGCCCTGATCTTTTGGGTGAAGTGCGTATTTTCGGGCAGAGCGGCCTCCAGCGCGGCGGTAACCTGCTCGAAGACGCGATATTCGATATCGCGGGCGCTCTCGGTATGACGGATGATCGATCCGTAGGCGTTTCGCGCTCCGTTTGGGGCGCTGAAAACTGAATCTGATGTGCTGTTTTGCATCGAACGGGCTTTCTTCCTCGTTGCGCAATAAATTCTCGCCGGCCTGTTCTATGCCGGAGTAAATGGGGCCGGTCTGGTCGACCGGCCCCATTGTCTCTTAGCCGCCGAAGAGCTTCAGAAGCATCTGAGGCGCCTGGTTGGCGATGCTGAGAGCCTGCGTGCCGAGCTGCTGCTGTGTCTGCAACGCACTCAACTGAGCGGACTCCTTGGTCATGTCCGCATCCACCATGTTGCTCACGCCTTGAGTCATGGTCGTCGCAAGGTTCTGAACGAACGTCTGTTGAGATGTGACGTTCGTCTGCACGGCACCCAAAGTGGACGCCGAGCTCTCAACCACGGCATTGAAAGCGTCAACCTGCTGCAATGCCGTATCAAGGTTCGTCTGCTGTGTCGCAGGGGTACTGTTGGTAATCGCCGTCCCCAAATTGCCGACTAGAGTATAGAAAGCCGCAGCCGCGGTATTCGTACTCGTCGACGACAAATCGGTTGTGGTACCAGTAGAGATGGTCGGCGATGTTCCGCCGCCCGAGTAGTCATTGTTGGTCGAGGCAAGGAAAGTCAGACCTTTGGGCTGGCTGCTGTCCAGCAGATTGACGCCATTGAACGAGGAGCTCTGGATCGTCGCGCCAATCTGGCTGACGAGCTGAGTGACTTCGCTCTGGATTGCCGTTGGGTCCTGCGACGTGTCCGTGAACGATGCAATCTTGGCGCGAATCTGAGACACGAGGCTGGAGACCTGGCCCGCGCCGGAAACGGCGGTGGTCAAGATCGAGCCAGCATTTCCCAGGTCGGTACTGACCTGGTTCAGACTAGCGACATTTGACTTCATCGTATTTGCGATCGTCCACGCCGACGCATTATCCGAAGCACTAGAAACACTGAGACCGCTGGAGATTTGGTTTTCAGTATTGGTGAGTGCTGTCTGAGTAGCCTGCAAACTCTGCAGGGCAACCATTGAACCGTAGTTAGTAAGAATTGAAGACGACATTTCTCTGCTCCCATTAGGGGAAGTGGTGGGAGCGCCTTTCTGACGCCAGGGAAATACGCGAATGTTTTATGGTGTTTCGCATCACACACGACGACATTTAGCAGACACGAGACGCACTGTAAAGAGTTATTTTCGCAGAATCGTGATTTTAGGCTCTCGCATCGAATCTGGTTGCAGGCACATGCCGTGCTGACCGGCCGATCCGACTATAGGTCCCGGGATCGGCGACTGAACCCAGTATCGCATGGAGCCGTGCCGCTACATCGTCCAATGTCGATTTCACCGCCTCGAGCACCAGGGAGTTTTCATTCGCGGCAATCAAAAGCCCATGAATGGCATCGCGATCGGATTGCTCCAGCGTTTCGCTAACCACTGCGCTGTCTTGCAATTCGTTGAAAGCTGCAAAAGCTATCTGCTTTGCCCATGCCGCGGATGCGAGATCCACCAAAGCGCCAGCGCGGGCAACGCGGGTCTCCTGCTCCACGGCTTCGGTCAGGCGCTGCGCAGCCAATGCAAGAGGTGATTTTTGCTGGGTCATTTGATTTTTCCCTGGTTAGCGTGCCCATCGGCATCCCTCACCGCTTTCTCGATTGCATGCCGCAAGCTTCCATCTCCTGCGGGACCATTGACGGTAGCAGCCTGCCCGAGTGCCTGATCCATGAAAACACTCCATGTTTCCTGTGACCTTCCAGGTGCGAAGGCCCCAGCAGCCTGATCGGTCGGGCGTGTCTGGCGTATCATTTCGGTCATGAACATGGCTTCGAACTGATGAGCTACTTTTTTCAATTGCGCATCATGAGATTGGACCGACTGACTCCCTGCAGGAGCTGACAGCTGGGAGGTCGCAATCGCATTCAGTGCGGTGACAGTCTTCACCTGGGTAATCTCCAACCGATCTAGCGATGGATTGCTACCTGAATGTTGACATGCTTTACGCTTTTTCGCAAACATTTTGATCAGCCCTAGTCGAGTTCAATCCAAAGTGCCTGCGGCTGCGTACCCTAAGACTATTGCAAAGCGCCGACGCCCTTCTTAGTTTTCGCCAAGAGCGGAAAGAAAATGGTTCTATTGACCTGTCGCTAATGCCGCGATCGATTCGAAGGAAAATGAATGCAATCCGCTTCGTCATCCGGGCCCGCGCCGCGCGCCCAGGGAGAGTTGCTTATCACTCCGGGCCATAGCAAAGCGCCCGAAACACCCAGATTCTCAATTGTCCGCGTTACACCGGACATGGCGGCAAGCCTTTTGACGGTGAAACGTGCCGGCGCCAAGCGCAATCAAACCGCTGTGTCCACCTATGGGCAAGCCATGCGTGCCGGCGAATGGGTCCTCAACGGAATGCCAATCATTCTGTCACGGAACGGCTTTCTCCTCGATGGAGTGCAGCGCCTATATGCCTGCATCGAGGCGCAAACCGAATTCGTCACCGTCCTGGCAGAAAACGTCCCTGACGATACGGTTCACACCATCGACCAGCAGCGACGCCGCTCCTTTACCGGAGTTTTGGAAACTCGCGGGATTCCTAAACCCTCCGCGATCGCCAGCCTGCTCGCCAAACTAATCCGCTATGAGGACGGAACACTGACGCGTGGCACTTCCACTCCGCCTTGGAGCCAAATGGAACGAGCGCTGGAGGCAAATCGCACCGAAGTCGATACTGCAGTGAAATTCAGTTTCGATCACCCTGCCCGCCTACTATCCGAAGCTATTCGCACTCCGCTCAGTTTCATGGGCCTGCAAGCCGATCGCACGGCGATTCGCAGGTTTCTGGACGCGATTGCTCACCCCGAGCGCTTCGATGCCAACGAACCGGGAGCTATGATCCGCCGTCGCCTTGTCGAGGCTCGTCAGGATCGGGCACGCCGCCCCTCGTCTGTTTCGCTGTTCGCTCTGTGCATCAAGGCACTTAACGACACGATATCCAACAATCGAAGCGAGGCCTATGTCTGGAACCCCGGAAACCGCCAAACCAAGGCCGAAGAACCCTTCCCTCAATTGCACGGCTACCATGGCCTGAAGAACTTCGTGCAGTCTGAGGCTCGAATTGAAATGAGCGAACGCCTGAAGCAGGAGGCTCAGGCTGCACTAGCCGATCCGGGAGTTTATACGATGTCTGTGGAGACTATCACCATAGAGAGAGCCGAAGAGTATCTCGCGGCAAATCGAGGTAACCGGAATATTGTTCAAGCACACGTAGCCGCAATGGCTCGAGACATCAGCAATGGTCGTTGGATGTTCAACGCTCAGCCTATTTGCTTCTCTCGATCCGGACGATTGCTGAACGGTCAGCACCGCCTCTCTGCTGTGCTCGAAGCCGGACAGCCGATAGAGGTCCTGGTGATGCGTGATTTGCCGGAGGAAGCATTCGAAACTTACGATAAGCAGGCGAAAAAGGCCCCGGTAGTCGACGAGATGTTCGACGACTTCGGGGACAAAGCCTTGGTATCGGCGCCGGCCGTCCTGCTGTGGCGACGCGAAATGAAACCACCAGGACAGCCCAATGCAACACCGACTGCCGCAGAAATCCGCGAGGTAATCCAAAGCCATCCGGATCTCATGCGCCTCAGGGGCTTCGCCCGTAAATTGGTGCGCTATGGGCGTGCTTCAGCCCTGGTATACGCCGCCTACAAAGTACTGCGCGACGAGCCAAGGTTGGGAAATGTGTTTCTCGACCGCCTTGAAACAGCGGCCAATCTGCCACCCGGCCACATCATTATCAGGCTGCGTGACCGATTGATCGACTTACGCAAGGCAGACCAGAACAGCCAGATCGACGAAATATTGGCAGCGTGGGAAAAGTTCAAAAGAAAGCCCGGCATCCCGATCAATCAAGCCAATTTGGGATTTTGAGGCATCCCGAACGCTCGCATCGCGGCAAATTGTTCGTCGGCTTGATTGTCTGCGCTCCGCGAAGCAACAATGCGCTGCTGTCGGGCAGCGGAATCCCGGGCGATTTCCAGCCGTTTCAAATCCACGAATGCCGATTGCAGCGCGTCTCGAGCGATGGATTCATCTTGGACCAATTCAGCCCGGCGCGCCTTCAATGCAGCCCGAGCACGAGACGTATGATTGGACCACTCACGTAACGTTACCATCAAAGCGGAATCGTTGGTCGCTATGGTGCTTTCCTTGGCTACGGTTTCTTCATGTACGGCCAACGCTGCATCCGCGATTGCTTTAGCAATTGCAATATGACCGAGGCTCCCTCGGCGTTCGTCCGTCGTGCGCCGCGCCAATTCAATCAACAGGTGTAATCCACGCACTTACCTGTCCCCCGACTTTGCCACTCACGCAGTTTAAGACGTAATCATTTGGCAGGTTATAGGATTTGAACCTCCGACACTAAGCGCATAGCCAAATCCCCAAACGTTCCGGATCAAATCACCGGCCCCAGCTTTGACTAACTTGCGGCGAAGTCGACCTATCAAAGAGTCTACGTTCGCATGCGAGGCCAGAATATCATCGTCGAAGTCCTGCGATAATATCGTACTTTTCCTTACGGGGGCGCCATTGCGGGATACGAGTAGTTCTAAAGCCAAATACTCATCCGAAAATAACCGGACAGACTTGCCATCGACATGCGCTTGGCGGCCAGCCAGATCAATCTCCAATGGACCGACGCGAACTATCTGAGAGCGCGGGCAAGCTGCTTCAGAGCGGTTAGCCAACGATAATACACAGGCCTTCAAATCGAGATGATTGAAGGGAAATACGATGATTTCATCAGCCCCGACCGCATAAGCCCGATCAAACGCATCTGAAGATGATCGGGCCGATACAAATAGAACCGGAACTTCCACATGAGCCAATCGTAACCGGCTGACCGCTTGGTAACCCAAGAGATCAGGTCGAAAATCGACGACAATCACATCAAAATGGTCATTCCTAGTAAGCGCGATTAATGAATCGATTGTTTGCACGCGTTTAACACAAAAATTATTCTCCTCTAGGCACTCAGCCACATTGTCGTCCGGCATCATATCGTTCGCGAGGATCAGAACCTGTGTCGTTCTCAATTCCGTCGAATATTGCCGATCAGCGCCAAAGATCAACCCAACTGGAAAATGGTCAACAGCCTCGTGACGATCGATATGCATTTTGTGAGTCTCCTTTTCGGAATTCTTCGAACATTCAGTCCCTCACAAGCTTTATAATTCGGAAGACCGATGAAATCGTGTCGAGATTTGTGCGAATTTGTAGTAAGCAGAAAATCAAGTGAGGAAATACTCAATATGCGCGGAATCACTCGTGAATTTGGATTGCGCGCCAACGAAAAGGGGGATCATGAAATGACGGGATTTAGGGGTTGAAGCGACCGTCGATCCGCGTTTGCGGTAAATCTATTTGGTCTCTTAAAAGTTGCCAACGTCGAAAATCCGCCAAACAATATAGCGGACAAGCGGCTGATATCAGGTTCGGGCGGCAGCTTTCAGAAAAGTAACGGTGAATACGGCACCGCCGTTAGGTGAGTTATCGGCGGTGATGTTGCCCCCGATAGATGTCATGATTCCGTGGCAGATCGACAAGCCTAGGCCTATCCCCTTGCCGACTTCCTTTGTAGTAAAAAACGGGTCAAATAATCGCTCGCGTATCGCGCTCGGGAAACCCGGTCCAGTATCACTGATCAGCAGCGAAACGGTCCCGATATCATGGTCTACTGAAGAACGAAGTGTAAGACTGCGCGCAGAACCCTCCGGATTTCTCTCCATTGCATCAAGCGCGTTCAACATCAGATTGACTAAGACCTGCTCCACTAAGACCAGTCCTCCAATTACCGGAGGCAGGGAGTCATCCAATTCATTGGTCACAACGACACCGCCGGCACGCAACGCGCCGCCCACCAATGCATAGGCCCCGTCTATTGCATCAACTAATCTAAAGGGCGTCTTACTATCTCCTCCCTTGCCCCCGAATATTCTCAGATGATCAATAATTGTCCGCGCGCGTGCAGCCTGCTCTCTAATTCGATTCAAGCGATCTATCGTGTAGCCGATGCCGTCTGGTCCTCTTTCCTGGAGCATTTTTGCGGAGTTCTCCGCTGCCAAAGACATGATGGTAAAGGGCTGGTTTATCTCGTGAGCCAGGCCGGACGCCATTTCTCCCAGAGTAGCCAATTTCGCAGAAGTAAAGGCCTGCGCTCGGATTGCATGATCGTGAGTAATATCTGAAATATATCCTGCCACTTCCACTTGACCGCCATCGAGACGCTCAATAACGCGCAATTGATCGCGAAAGCGGAGCAGCGAGCCGTTCTTGTGACGAAAATCATACTCTATGGAGGCGCCCCCCATCGACATCACTTTGGCAAAATGAGCCCGCCAAACATGATCATCGATTGCCTTGACCCTGCGAGCCCAAGCCTGCCACGAAACAAATTTTGTTGATTGCCAGCCACTCATTTGTTCAGCGTTTCCGGATATCTCGAAGCGAGTGAACTTTCCACCAGGTTCGAGTAGACCGCTATAAACTGCCGCTGGAATACCGGATAGCAATCTCGCAATCTTTCGCCGGGCGGCATTTGCCACATTGGCTTTTTGTCGAAGCCTTTCCAACTCGATCGAAGAGGCATCATACGCTGAAATTGCAAGATCCATATCCAGCGCGATGGCGTTACCGACAGCTACAATGACCGATTGGATCTTTGCCCGAGACCAGTGCTCCTGCTGCAGGGCGATCGCAACGAGGCGTCCTTGGCCGTAATTATAGCTTCCCAGAAAGAATCTCGGCTCCAATCCAATTTTGCGATGGATCTCGCCGATAGAGCGAACACTGTCGAAGTATGAATCATCGAAATTTCCGCAAAATAGCCTCTCCCAGTGCGCTACCAACGCATCCCGAAGGCCCAAAGTATCTGCGCCAATCAGATTGTTCAGCGACGGGATCGATTTTACATGCTCATAGAAGCCACCCATAATTTTGATCAGTTCCGGTTCGACAAGCGGCCAGAACTCCAGCAAAAGGCGGCTGGTATCACTATCGACATTCATATAGCGCAGACGCGAGTCACGCGCCTGCAAACCGCCTGAGGAGAACATCTTCCGGTTCACTGTGAGATTTGACCGCGAGTGGTTGTCACCCATGAGCCATCAAATCGTATAATTCGAGATCTGACGCTCGGTATCTATCCTCTCCTGCAATAAAGGTCGGACCGTAGATTTGTAAATTGATCTCAGCGGGTTGGGTATCCTGTGTCCAAGCGCAACCAGGATTCATTTGCTTCAATTGGCTCGCATCACATAGTTGGCTCCGAGCTCCTGAAAAGAATGCACACGCCCGGAATTTTCTCTTTAGCGGACACACGGTCAGGAGGCGAGTCCTCATTGACATTCGGTTATCAGAATCGAACGACGCCAGTCACTATTATATTTGCGAGTTATTGTTTTATGACCGAAATAGCAAAATATCGATCTACATACGCTCGGAAGCAAAGCCGGTGAATATGTACCCCTGCTGGCGTGCAGACTTGATGACTGTCGGGTTCTCGGGGTCCGGTTCGACCTTTCGTCTCACTCTTACGACTAGGCCATCGATCGCACGATCTCCCGGGCGATAAGGCCGATTGAATACACTTTCCGTCAGTTCCTCTCGGTTTACGGCCTCGCCGCGCGCATCGATCAACACTTGGAGAAAGACGAACTCAGTCGAAGTTAAATGGCAGCGAGATCCGTCAGGATAATAGAGTTCGCGCTCGTCGGGCCTAAACTCCCAGGTTCTCGGGGCCGGTGTTGCAGCGGCTTCGGATCGAGTGG
Source organism: Rhodospirillales bacterium (assembly GCA_003165335.1). Classification (GTDB taxonomy): domain Bacteria; phylum Pseudomonadota; class Alphaproteobacteria; order BOG-932; family Roseiterribacteraceae; genus BOG-932. The sequence goes on from PLTD01000121.1 coordinate 46,394, forward strand.
TACGCGTCCGCCGCAATACCGCCCGAATACGCGCCAGAATTTCTCGCGGCAACGCGGTCTTATGGATATAGTCGTCAGCACCCAATTCCAGACCGAGAATTCGGTCGATCGGGTCCTCCATTCCCGTCAAAATAACGCACGGAATTGTCGAGATCGATCGAACCTCACGCAACACCTCTATGCCTGTTGTTGTCCCAAGTTTTTGATCCAGAACAAGCAAATCCGGTTTCATTTCGTCGAGTAAAGGCATCAGTTGAGATGGATCGTTAACAGTAGCGCAACGGATGCCGTGGTTCGCTAGGAACTGACTTAATTCCTCAACGAAGTCGGGCTCGTCATCGATCAGTATGACGGTGTCAGTCAAAATTTTCCTCTGACGTTAGGCAGCAGCTTCAATAAGAGTCGCACTGGGCTCAATCTCCATCTCGGTTTGCATGGGCGCAATTCTAAAGGTCAAAATAAATGACGCACCACTTCCAACAGTATTCTCGCCAGTAATGCTGCCATCGAAGGATCCCATGATTCCGTGACATAGCGATAGGCCAAGTCCGGTACCTTTTCCAACTTCCTTAGTGGTGAAGAACGGCTCAAAAATCCTATCGACTAGGTGAGAGGGAATTCCAGGTCCAGTATCTTGAATATTCAAAACCACAGCACCAGTCGCTTCATCAAGCTTAACGCATACAGTCAAGTCACGGGGCTGCTCGGCTGGGTTCCCGTCCATTGCGTCACGAGCATTCAGGAGCAGGTTGACTATCACGTGCTCTGCAAGAATCGGTTGGGCAAGCACAGGAGGCAATCCGTCCTGCAATTCGACATCGACAATTACGCCCGCGCTTCGTAGTGCGCTTCCAACTAAGGCTAGCGCGCCATCGATAACGGATTTCAGGTGAACTGGCCCGAGTTCCTCGCTCGACTGGCGCCCGAATATTCGTAGATGGTTAATAATTGTGCGCGCCCGCATTGCCTGCTCGACGATACGATTCATGCGCTGGAGCGCAAAATTGATGCCCTCAGCTCCCTTATGCTCCAGCATGTGCGCAGCATTTTCTGCTGCCAGCGACATAGTCGCGATCGGCTGATTGAGCTCGTGAGCAAGCCCTGCTGCCATCTCTCCCAAAGTGGCGAGCTTAGAGGAAGCAAAGGCCTGGGCCTGGATGGCGCGCTCGCGTGTAATTTCAGAGATATAACCGACGACCGACACCTGACCGTCTTCTTCCCGCTTTACGACCCGTGCCTGGTCGCGGAGCCAGACAATAGACCCATCCCGCCGAAGAAACCGATATTCGATGATGGCATCGCCATCCCTAATAATCTTTCGGTAATAGTTGCGCCAATCGAATTCGTCGATGCCGAACGCCCGGCTTACCCAGGCATGGCGGGACGCAAGCTCTGTCTCGTGCCACCCGGTCAAACGCTGCGCAGTCTCGGTTATTGTGAAGTCGACAACCCCGCCATCCGGCGCAAGATTTACGCCATAAACGGCGGCGGGAAGACCAGATAACAACTGCGATATTCGGACACGAGCCATCTCGGTCATTTCGGCCCCCTGCCGCACAAGCTCCAGTTCCAGAGCCGATCGCCGACGGGCCGCAGATCCGATCAAAAGTGCCATCAGTGCGCCGGCGAACAGCGCAAAGGATATCGTTGCGATATGGACCCAGTTAGAAAGCCTTTGCGCTCCGCTCAACTCGTTATCCGCGTCCAGAGTAACGATCGCCAATAAGGGTAACTGCCCAATCACGCGGTAGGCTTGCAACTTCAAATGACCGTCGATTGTGCTCAATACCTGACGTGAACCGCTGATCCCCATGCTATCTGCGAGTTTGGTCTTAAAATTGGGATTTGGCGGAAGCCCAAGCAGTTTCTCCGCGTCGCGGCTTCGCGCGACAAGTTGCCCATTCGTCATACTCCAGATGGCCAGGACGCCGTTTTCGCTAAACTGCAAGCTTGCCAGGGTAGTAGAGAGTTGCAGCAAATCCAACGACACCAGAGCCATGCCCCCGGGGCTCGCGTCCGGTTTTGTTAGGCGACGAAGGAACTGCAAGCTCCATCGCCCCGACATACGATCAATCTGCGGTTCACTGATGAAAAGGGCTGAATCGTCGTAGATGGGGGGAGAAACATAATCGTGATCGCCAAGGACGAGCGATTCATTCGATTGTCTCGCCGCCCAAGTCACCTGCCCATCGGGTCCGATCGCGGATATTTGCAGAACACCGAATTTTTGCAGCGTGGCAATACCGCGAAGATTCTCGGCAATCGCTGACGCACCGGAATTGTCGCCATTCTTCAAAAGATTTTCGCGCATTTGAACGAGCGACTGGATGTTCTCTATTACTCCAGCCGAACGGAGCATCACCTGTTCGAGCGCCTCGGCACAAACGTTGGCACGGGCCACCGCGGCATCCATTGTCGCGGTGCGAACGTGGCTAATGTAAAGCTGTCCTAAGAAGAAAACTACGGCTGATAGGTTGAGCCAGACGAAGATCGAAATCAGCGTCCACTGTGGGAGGAAGTGTGTCCATTTTGCTCTATGAATGCTGCGAGCTCCTCTCCCCAAAGTGTTCCACTTCATTACCTCATCACTCTCGTAAAAATTTGGTATGAGTTACACGGCATTGTATATAACTTATCCTTAATTATCTTTAAATTGGCGGAAGTTCGAATTGCATGTCATTAACTCATTGACCCTGTAGAAATTAGATATAAGTTAATCTTAATTGCAAGAAACATTTGTCAACTTTATCAAACTGCCAAAGGGCAGTCCCATGAACCTAGTCGTACTTATTGTTGATGATGAGCTACTCATAGCTGAGGAGACGTCAATTGGGCTGGAGCTGGAGGGATACCAAACTCTGATAGCCGAATCAGCCGGCGAGGCTCTCGATATTTTAGCCACTCGCCCCGACGTAGGCGTGTTAGTAACTGACGTCCGCATGCCTGGCGTAGACGGCATAGCTTTGGCAAACCAATTACTTGCGAGTCGTAGAAATCATGACTTGCTGAGCGTAATACTCATGACAGGGCATGCTGAGGATATTCCGCCCAAGGGTGTAGCGGCATGCATCGCCAAGCCATTCTCAATGTCCACCTTGGTAAAACTTGTTGCGCAATCGATCAGCGACGTACGGACAAAGCGCAATAATGCAATAGACGAATTAGAGACGTCTCTTTTACTACTTTAGGGTCCGGCGATTGCGCTCGTTAGGCGCAAAAGCGATATTTCAGCCGTACGAAATTGCTTTGGCTCCAATCAGTAGTACCAAGTCGCATCGAGTGTGGGGTTGCTGGAAAACCGTATCTGGCTACAAATAAAGGCCGCCAGTCGCGTTCAAGCTTTTGGCGGTTTCGCTTTGTTACGATAGCGCCCCTTCTGACGCCGATCGCGGGCGGATCGATAAGCTCTTTCCGTCGAATCCAGCAGTGCCCTGAGGCTCACAGGTTTGGACAAGAACTCAAACACGCCGATTCGCTTTGCTTCTGCAGCATCGTCCACGGTGCCATCGCCCGTCAGCAAGACCACCTCTGTGGTGTTTGAAGTGTCCTGCTTATCGCAAACCCACTTGGCTAGGCTGAGGCCGTCAGCGCCAGCCATTCGAAGGTCGCTAAGCAAAACTGTGAGGCTTTTGTCAGCGTTGAGTTTTTCCCAAGCGGAAGTGGCGTCTGATGCACTTTCGACATGCCACCCGGCAGCGATCAGAGATTCCGTCAGTTCCTCCAGAAACCCGGGTTCGTCATCGACAACTAATATTCGATGTTCTGAAGACCAATGTGCTAAATTTGCCATGATAATCCCGTCTATCGCAAGGTTTTGCCGAACATGGTGATGCGAGCTTCTCTCGCTGCAAAATCACGCTTGGCGTTCAAGTTTCCTTGCACGGTCATCGCGGACGGATAATGCAGTCTCCGCCCATTTCCAACAAGTACGACTTTGTCGAATTTTGTCTCATCACGTGGAGAACTGTGTCCGTTGCATCATTTGGCGCATCGCGAGACTACGAATAGAGCGAAATAGATCAAGTAATGCCACGCCGAACACTAGCCATCGTCAGACATCGAGGGTCCGTTTAGCAAGGAAACCCGCGAAGAACTGAAGCAGGGCGCGCCCCGGAGAGACTCGAACTCCCAGCCCTCTAATCCGAAGTCTCTGGAATATCAGGATCTTATGGGCCGAAATGGCCACTTTTTTGAACGCCATCAGGCCCTTTGACCAAATTCGACTTAACCGTGATAACGATGATCAGCCAGGATGACCCGCAGGTGCCGACAGTCGCTGCAGGGGAAGACCGAGGGACGGTTGGCCTAAGCACGCTTAGCCCAACCGGATGCTTTGTACCATCGAGTAAGTTGACCCCGCATTTGGGGCCGCATATCAACCTGATGGACAATAGCGACACTAGATAGAAAAACTCCAATGGCCAGCCGAACGGTGTCGGGGGGATCTGAAGATGGAACAAACGAGCTTCGGCGATGCCTCGCTGGAAGGCGCTCAGCACCCCATCCACAGGGTTTGGCCGCCTATAATCGCGATAGCGTTATCGGGAATATTATGCTGGTTTTGGCTGATTCCCGGAGTTTCCGTTGAGTTGTCTCCTAAAGCTAGCGTCGATGGTAATATCAGCACATTGGATCAAGTTGCTGATAACGACATCCCCGCTGCCTTGGGTACGATGAGCGGGTCGGCAGATTTTTTAGGACAATTTAAATCGCGCAAAGATGGTTGCCCGGTGCCACTCGCGTGGGTTTCACTCGCGCGGACGTCAGGGGCTGTATCAGGGAAAGTGCGCTTACGGTCCGGTAGTTATTATTCACCGGAATTTGAGCCGGGTGATTTACCCTTGCGCGTCGCAATTCCATATCCTGGCTCATACGAGGCTGGCCACGGCGCGTTGGAAGTGATCAGCGTTGGCGGCAACACCACAGTCGCTCTGTTTCCAGCATGGCAAGTCGTAGCCGGAGGGGCGCGAACGGTAAGGCAAGTCGTTTGGCAACCCTCAAAGCGTTGTGCCAACAGCAATGGGTAAAAGCTTGCAATGGTTGAAGGCGCAGCTGGGCCCATCGCCGTTGCTCAGTGTCAGTATGTTGATAATGACGGTACTGGCGGTCCTTTCGGCCTTTCATATCAGTCCTTCACTTCCGCCTTGGTTAGGCTACGCCGCCTTCATTATCCTGGTCGCCGTCGCGAATGTGTACTCGACAAATCGTGTGATCCGATTATGGCCCCGCGTTGTCGAAGGGTCTCCGGCCGGGACTTTTCGAATACTGACGCGTGCGGCTCTCAAGCTTCAACAGGGAGCCGAGGAGGACCGTGGCAGGTTGGCGAATACTGCGGCGTTCCTCGAATTAGAGCAAATGATCGGTCTCGCTACCGTTAAGGCAGAAATCGACACCCTTATTCAACGGCTAAAGGTAGAAGCTGCTCGCCGCGATCGCGGGCTCCCTGTCGCTCCGATTTCCCTGCACATGGTATTTACTGGGCCTCCCGGGGTGGGAAAAACGGTTGTGGCCCGTCTATATGGTGCCATCCTAGGGGATCTAGGCGTCCTAGAAAAAGGCCATCTGGTCGAAACCGACCGATCTGGGTTGGTTGCCGGATATGTTGGTCAGACAGCGTTAAAGACGAAGGCGCAGATTGCCGAGGCCCTCGATGGGATCCTGTTCATCGACGAAGCCTATGCTCTAGGGGCGGGCATCAATGGTCAGGGTGACTCTTTTGGCCAGGAAGCCATCGACACCTTGCTTAAAGAAATGGAAGATAAACGAGATCGTTTGGTTGTCATTGTCGCCGGTTACCCTGAACAGATGCAACAATTTCTGGCCAGCAACCCTGGACTCCCCTCGCGATTCACCAAGACAATTCGCTTCGATAGCTATAGCCCCGACGAGCTGGTATCGATCATGCACACAATGGCGAGCNNGAGGCGGGGACAGATCAGACATTGGAATCCTTCTTTGCGCGCGCAAAGCTCAGTACTGATTTCGGCAATGCCCGCACGGCGCGCACTCTCCTCGAACGAGCGAGAGAGGCGCAGGCAGTACGCTTAGCTCCCCAGCTGGCCGATAAGGTTGACCTGACCGAATTGACGCTGAATGATTTGAATACAGCGATCTTTGCAATGTCATGAGGCAGTTTTTCGGGAAGCTAAATTTCATCCACCGTCAGCTTTGGCACCAGGATCTCTACTATCGGGGCAGCCTTTTGCTCGGCCCGGCAGCCCTTGTTGGTGTCTTGCTGGCCTCCCTTTTGTGGTGGGGCAGAACGGAGTTAGCCAAAGGCAATGCCACAGTGGCAGGTCCCCAAACACCTCCGAACTGGGCGAGCCCGCGAGGCAAAGATCAGTATTGGGACAAGTCCGATGATGCTTTGGCCACCGTAAAGCCAACCGCCCCGCTGCCGCCGATCGGCGCACTAACTGGCGCACTAATCGGCCTTACGCCTGGATGGGAAATGTACTCCGGTCAACTGGAGGTGAACGGAGTCGATGCCAATCTATTGCCAACTCGCCTGACCACATTCTCGCTGGTTGGATCGACCTTCGATATGGCGAGCATCTTGGCGGCAGGCCCAAAAGACGGGCCATTGTATATTGGCGTTGGGACGGCTTTCCTGGCTATCAAAACACCCGGAATCTACGGATTATCAGCTCGCCTTGCGAGGCCGGCCGGCCAGCGCGCGAATTGTCTGACGCGACTGGTTTTGGGTGGGCGCAGAGTAGTATCGAACCTGGACATTGATCTTCGGGACGACGTACTGAAGACCTTCGATCCTGTACGGTTCGATCTGCAGCCTGGCCTTTACCGAATTGGTCTGGCTTTCGGATGTTGGCACAATCAAGAAGCGACAGGCCCCGGGGCGGTGACTCTAATGATTGCTTATCCGGGCGAGCAAAATCTGGTTCCTGCACGCGCCGACGATATAGTTCGGCTAGAGCAACCCGGTTCCCAGCCGCATCAATAACGAAGGCGCTGTGTGGATAATTCTGGATTTGCGGTTACCTAATTGCCCATCAATCAGCCCCACAGTATTGGGGGCAAGCACCGTATCCTCGAACACCTGAAGGAAGACATTGATCTTCGGTATGCGTTTGGTCTCGACCGTCCATTTTGGGTGGAAGGACGAGAAACCGCCGCCCCGCCTCATGATCATCTTTGGACTACACTCAGCCCGTCGACGAACCCGCTATGGGTGACACGCCCGCAATTTATACGACGACATCCGACCATCCTGTGCCATTGGGGGAGATAGCGTGGGAAGCGCAGACGGGCGTCCTCCGCCGCATAGCATGCGCGTGCCCATAACTCTATATATTCCAATCGGTTAATTGGCGCGCCCGGAGGGGCTCGAACCCCCAACCTTCTGATTCGAAGTCAGATGCTCTATCCGTTGAGCTNNATCCGTAGTCAGATGCTCTATCCGTTGAGCTACGGGCGCGGCGGCATGGATATAGCAGGGTTACATATCAACAAGGAACAGGCGGATCACGCCCACGAGGCTGCCAAGCAACAGGATCAGCGTCGGGAAAATTCCCAGCCCGAAGCCAAGGCTGCGCTTCGCCGGATCGGCGGCATAGGCGGCCGAGTAGAGAATCCGGCCGATAACAAAAACGAGGCCCAGCGCAGCGCCGACCAGCGGCTGGATGGTCAGGCAGAATATCCACAGCGACGGCAGGAACACGATCAGCTGTTCGATCATGTTTTCCTGCACACGCAGCTTGCGCTCGAATTCGGGATGACCCGTGGTCGCCGGAGCCTGAATCTTATGCTTACCGCGCGCCTGGCCGGCGCTCATGAAATTCCAGGCATAAACCAGCAGGGCCAGAACGGTGACCAGAGCCGGATAGAGATCGCGATGCTGCATTGAAGTTCCCTCCCCAAAATCCCAGGCGGCGGCCGATTCGGTGCCGGCCGCCATTACCTGGGCATTTGAGGCGTGAACCTCCCGCCTGTCCAGCGTTCAAATGACGCCGAGTTCGCGCGCCCAGGCCAGGTTCTTGCGGGCCGATTCGACATGGGCGCCATGAACGACATGCGCTTCGCCCTGGCTAGGGTCGCCGTCGATGACCCTGTCGGCGCCGGTCTTCTCCGCCTCGATCAAAAGCCGGTCGAGACGCTGCCAATAGGCGATCTCTTCCTTCGACGGGGTGAATATCTCATGCACTGTCGGGATCAGCGACTTGTTGCCGATCATCATGCCGTAATAGCCGATGTTGCGAAGCTCGGTGCACCAGTTGCGCAGGCCTTGGTTGTCGTCCAGCCTGCCCGTCCACATGCCGCTGATCGGGTAGCGGATGCCGGCGGCCCGGGCGTCGATCAGCACCTTGGAGCGCAGATAAAGCGTCTCGCGCGCATCCGGCGTGACACGAAAACCGACTGCCTGGTGAATGTCGCCGAAGCGCGAGATCGCCCCGCCCATGAAGCTCACCCGGTCCGAAGACACGGCGATGTCATAGGCCAGCCGCAGTGCCTGGGCGGTTTCCAAAATGGGATAGATCATCGTCTTGCCGATCGGTAGGCCGAGGTCGGCCTCCATACAGTTCAGCAACCCTTCGACCATGTGAACGTCGGCGGGATTGTCGATCTTGGGAATCAATATGCCGTCAAGGCGCGCGCACATGACAGCACGCAGATCCTTAAGTGTTTGGCCCGTTCGCGGGTTTTGTACGCGCACGAACACAGTCGGACCGGTCGGGGGCAAGGAGGCCAGGAAAGCTTTTACCAGGGCGCGCGCATCGTCTCGCTGCGCTTCTGAAAAGGGCGTGCGCGGTTCCTCCAAATCGATGACGATCGAATCCGCACCCGAAGCGAATCCCGACCTAATATCGTCCTCTTCACTGCCGGCGCAGAAGAGAACAGTGCGCAACGGTTTAGCGCTTTCCTTGGTCATGATTTTTCCCCTATGAGTTCGCTTCTGATTGTTGGTCAGCCGTCGGCCATCGCCTTACGCGTGGCCTTTTCCACTACCGTGCCGAAAGCGGCCTTACCGCTTAAGTGCCGCTTTATTTAGCGCCTCTCGCTAGCACAGCTGCCGCCTGTTTCTCTACCACAGTCCCCTCAAAAAATTTCGGGTTCATCCCGGCGTGCAGTTCGACGGGGTTGCTGAAGGTGAAATCACGGAAATTGTCCGCTGTGATTTGGCCATGCTCGACCATTTCATAGGCTTCCTCTACCGGCTCGGTCATGTCGACGACGTCCCAATGCGAAATGTCTGACCCGATCATCGCACGCAGCTTAGCCCCCATCGGATTGACCTTGTCGGCGAAAGCCCAAGCGACGAGTGGATCGTCGGCTTCGCAACCGAAGAAGAAATTCGGTACGAATAGATCCCGAATGTCCTCAACTTTCTCGATCACTGCGCGGGAGAATTCGTCCAATTGCGCGGGGCGGGCGGCAGGCTTGGCGAAATGCTGGCGAATCTTGTCGATGCTCCCCAGTACCTTTTCGTCGCCATATTTTTTGACAAACCCCATTAGCGCATCAACGTCCAGCCGGTCCGGATCAAGATCGTGGATCGCCTTCCCATTCCGCTTGGACCAATGACCGATTAGATCGGCGTAGAGGCTACAGGCCCAGGAAACACCGCCTTCCAAAAAGCCGACGCGAAGTTCCGGGAAACGGCGCGTGACGCCACCCAGAAACAACGATTTGGCCAGCGATTCATGTGCCGTCGCGAGGCCTCCTATGTGGTTATACACGTAGCTGGAAACCGAGCGGGAGATGCGTTCGCGCTGGTGCGAACCGTGTACCAGCGGAGCAATACCCACCTCGACGCATTTCGCCCAAAACGGGTCATAATCATATTCGCTGTCGATACCGTATGCGTCGAGCCGGTATGCCTGTGGTCCGTTAGCAGGTTTTTCACCCAAATAGCGCCTGACATAAGAAGCCATGATCGTGGTTTTGAGGCCCAAGCTAACTGCGTGCTCTATAGCGGCGATTCCCACCTGGGGCGTATTCATCGGAATTATACCGCCAACCGCCATGCGGTCCTTATAGGGCGCAAAGATAGAGGCCAGCCAACGATTCGCGGCATGAGAAAGTGCGCCGGCCACCTCGCCGTCCTCGACATCCAGCAGGCCTAGAACCGTGGAAGGATAAACGAGCATAAAATCGATGCCCAACTCATCCATTCGCTCATACATCAGCTTGGGCAAATGCGCTGTCGCCCGGTCATAGGTATTCTTGGTCTGCCAACCCCACCAGGACGGCATCGACCGCCAATTCTGCTTCACTGACGGGCTGTCACGATCGGAAAGCACGGTTGAAGTGTCGAAAGGCTTTCCGACACCAGACAGATAGCGGTCCCGCATCTGGCGACCACCAGCGTCTTCGAGATAGGTCAGAAGTTCCTCTTCGAGAACGGGCCCAATTTCGACGAAATGCCCATCGGCATCGATGATCGGATGATCGACTAATTTACGAACGTCTGCGGCCTTCGTCACGGCTGAGTTCCTTCCCGATGAGGCTTCTTGCTGATTTCGCAGCTCATCTGCAATTCTGAGCCTGCCTCAATAAGAAAGCGGCAGTTCTAGCCTGTCAACCGGAATAGAAGCAGCTAACTGCGCGATTTCGGCACGCCCCTGCTTTCATTCGGGCGTGGCCATCCCCATATTACGATTAAGGCTCGGACACCGTCCTTTTTCCTGCCCGATGCGACAGTCCATACAGCGGCGCCAACCAGCGCGTCGCGAAAGAAAGACAATAATGACGACTCAACGGCAGACCGGTCCCCGTTACCGGATCGATGAAAGCGTGTTCTTTTCGAGCCAATCGATGAAACTTCATACTCAGCAGCCAGCTGAGCGCTTTGTGGTTGTCTCGATCATGCCAGCCGACAATACCGGCATCTACCAGTACCGCATTCGGCCGACTGGCGCCGGACCGCAGCGCGTGGCCTCAGAACTGGATTTAAAGCGCTAAACGAAATTTCGCACCAATAAAAAGCCCGGCAGGATAAAGTCCTGCCGGGCTTTTTATGATGAAATAGACTACAATCTATTCCGCCGCTGCAGCCATGTTGGTGTGGCCTAAAGCTTCTGCCGCATCATGTCCGATCAGACGATCGTGGTTCTGGTGCATTCGGATAAGGTTGACCTCACGTCTGCCCAATACGATCGACGGTACGGCGCCCGCTTCCATCTGGATCTGCGAACTTGACTGAATCGCCATATCCTCTTCAAGCGCCGTCTTCATCAGAAGGTCGGTCATATATTGCGCCATGGCCCGTGTTTCGTCGGTGGCATTCTTATGAGGGCCATAAGTGCGGAATATATAGGTGCACGTGCCTGGCTCTTCGCCGGGCTCGCTACGCTGAAAAAACATAATATGCTTGCTTCCGCCCACGACTGTGTTCGGAAAGATGGCGTTGGTAAAGCCATAGGGCAGCGTCTCCGGCCACTCCTCTTCAGGAACATTCTTGAGGTCGAGTATCTGCTTCATCGGGGAAACAAGCGTCTGATGCAGACCGTAATCGAGATGCAGAAACTGACGTAGCACGCCGGGTCCGACGGTAGTCGGATGCAGATAGGGGACGTGATAGCCCTCAAGCCCACCGTCGACCGCATGCTTCCAATTGATCCGGGCCGGGGCGCGGTATTCGCCTACCAGTCGGAAATCCTCAAGGTTGTAATCGGCAATAATGCCGCCCATCTCGGCGCCAAAAAATTCGTCATAATCGACATGGCCGCTTGGCTGCGGATGGACCAGAACGACACCGTGCTTTTCGACTAGCGGCAACTCAATCAAGCCGCGCTCTTTCAACTGCTCCGGTTCGAATGACTGACGGCTCGGAACGCTTGTCAGGTCTCCATTCAGGGCAAACGTCCAGCCGTGATAGGGGCAGGTGAAGCCCTTTGCGTTGCCGCAGCCTTCAGCGAGCTTCACGCCACGATGACGGCAGGCGTTGAGAAAGGCGTGCGCCACACCATCCTTGCCTCGGACAAGAAGGATTGGTCTGCCCGCAATCTCGGTCGCGTAATAGTCGCCGCTTTCAGGGAAATCGCCGCTGTAGGCGATCAACTGCGGTCGGGTCAGAAAAAATTCCTGCTTTTCGAGATCGAAACGCGCCTTGTCGGTAAAGCGCCCGATATCGGCTTCCCAGGAAACTTCGCCCATCTCGTCACGGTCTTTGTCGTAGAACTCGATAATCCGTTTGGCGATAGCGACGCGTTCAGAGCGATCCATAAGACGATTCCTTCCCGTTAGGCCACGCTTCAACCGAAGCATCGATTAACTCGGTTGCCGGCGACATGCGTCAATTGACTAGACGAACGTCTAAGCGCGTACACTGTGTTCACCCGATAAACCTACATAGCAATACCCCCTGCCCCGCTGCAAGGGGAAAACTACCGGGCAATCCTTCCGGAATGCGGTGCGTCAAGCAATCCGCACTTCTCCAAAATGAATAACGGACCGATTAAAAGGAAGACGACGTCGTCGAGGAACGCTGGCTTGGCCCCTTCGATATGATGGCCGTAGAACTGGCCCAGCCATGCAGCGATCCAGATTGCGCCGCAGAACCAGGCGACAGGAACGCCGGCGTCCTGCAGCCCGGCAACGCCCGCTGTGCACACCAACAAAATGACCGCCATCAGAACGGCGGCGCGCTGCGACAGCGTGGCGTAAAAGATCAACGCCCACGGCCCCGCGACATTGGCGGCATTCACCCAATCGCCCCATGGGCCGGTGACGCCGAACCAGGGGCCGATCCGCACGCTCCATAGCAGCCCAAAGGTCGCGAACAGAATGATTGGCACGCAAATAGTATGCACCAGCGCGTTTGTGCGGTTGTTGTGGGTCAACCGATATTCGTCGAGAAACTGCTGCTGCGTGCGCATATTCGGATTTTGCGCGATTCAATGAGGGAAGTCGATCAAGCAGTGAAGATTAACCCGGCCAACGCCAACAGCAGCGCCGGCGGCATCACCAGCGCACCGAGCTTCAGGAATTCCCAGAACCCGACCGCCTGCCCTTCGCGCCGCAATGCCATCAACCACAATACGGTCGCCAATGAGCCGGTGATCGACAGATTCGGTCCGAGGTCGACGCCGATAAGCAGCGCATCGGTCACCGCGGCAGGCGGATGGGATTGCGCCAAAACTTGGGCGGCGATCAGGCCGGTGGACAGGTTGTTCATTAGATTGGACGCGACCGCGATTAGCGCACCACTACCGAGGGTCGCGCTTTCGACGGATTGCGCTGCCCAATGGCTGAGCGCGGTCGCAAGCCCCCCGATAACGCCAGTACGTTTCAGGCTTTCCACCAGCACGAACAGGCCGGCTACCAACGGCAACACCGACCATGACACGCCGCGCAGTACAACCCAGGACGCTTCGCTCTTGTACAGCAACACGACCACAGCTGTCAGACCACCGGCGAAAAAAGTCACCAGGCCGAGTTGAGTGCCCAGTGCCGATGCTGTCAGCAAGGCGACTGCGGTAGCGCCGATGCCGTAAAGGGTCAGCCATCCACCCGGCTTCATCGACGGAACGACGATATTGCGCGCCACGTCCTGGCGCAACGCCGCCCGCTGCGTGAGACGAAGCACAACGAAAGTCGCCACAATTGCTAGGAATGACGGCAAGGTGAATCGCGCGAGCCAAGCCATGAGTGGCGGCATATGGCCGCCGAACAGAACCAGATTCGCGGGGTTGGATATGGGGAGGACAAAGCTTGCGGCATTGGCGATGAATGCGCAGATCAGCAAGTAAGGTAGCGGCTTGGCGCGCGCCGCCTTGGCGGCGGCATAAACTGCCGGCGTCAACACCACCGCGGTTGCATCGTTCGACAGGAACACCGTCACCGCGATTCCAACGCAATAGAGCAGCGCAAACAGCGCGCCAGCCGACCCTTTGGCCCAGTGCACGGCCAAAGCCGCGAGAGTATCAAACAGCCCTTCGCACCGCGCCAACTCGGCCAGCAGCATCATGCCGGTCAGGAACAGATAGACATCTGTGCCGCGTCCCGCCGCCGTCAGCGCTTCCTGCCACGACATCAGCCCCGACAAGATCAATAACGCCGCACCCAGAACTGGCCAGATCGCCTCCGGCAAGCGCCACGGCCGCGCAATGACGCCGGCTGTGGCGGCGCCGGCAATCGACCAGGTCAGGCCGTCGGCATGGGCTGCTAAAATCATCTCCATCCGCGCGCCGTTCCAATCACTCGTCGTATCAGCCCGGGAACGTTCCGCGGCCCGGTCAACTTTCTGCTTCAACAGGGGGCAGTCGCCCCACCCTTATTGGAGAAGTTCAAATGATACGGCAATTGGCAATCGCCTCGGCGGCGCTGGCGATGACGGCCGGCTTCGCAGTAGCCCAGGAAAACGAGACCACCATCGCCACTCACGAGACAAGCACGGCGTCCGCTTCCGCCGATGCTCAGGCACTAGCGCGCAGCCGCGCCAAGCCCGGAGAATCCTATGAATGGTCAGTCGATAGCACCACGACCAAGATCCCAGTGCATCCCTCTGTCGTCGAAAAGACAACGACCACGACAAACGTCGTTCCTCCACCGGTGGTGCTGGAACATAGCACTACCAGCACGACGTCAACGACCGGTGGTGACCGGTAAGGATTTTTAGGCGCCCGAACCGGCCGTTACCGGTCAGGCGCGCTTGCAGCATAGCGTCGTGCCAGCATGGCGCAGACCATCAGCTGCATCTGGTGGAAAATCATCAGCGGCACGATCATCGGCCCGACGGTCGCCGCCGGGAACAGCACGCCCGCCATCGGCACGCCTGAGGCTAGGCTTTTCTTGGAACCGCAGAACACGATGGCGATCTCGTCCTCGCGGCCGAAGCCCAGCCGGCGCGCGCAGATAGTCGTGACGACCAGGGCGAAGAACAGGATCAGCGCGTCCAGCGCCGTCACCACGACCAGGTCGCCGAACGACAGCCTGTGCCATAGCCCCTCGACTATGGCTGCGCTGAAGGCGGTATAGACGACCAGGAGGATCGAGCCTCGATCGACCAGCCCGACCACGGCCCTGTGCCGTTCGAGCAAACCCCGCGTCAGCGGCCGGGACAGATGGCCGAGGATGAAGGGCGCCAGCAATTGCAGCAGGATAGCCCCCACTCCGCCGAGCGACACGCCCGCGCTGCCGCCCGCTCCGGTTTCGCTGGCCAGATACAGCCCGACCAGCAGCGGTGTGACGAACATGCCGAGCACGTTGGAGGCCGAGGCGCTACAGACCGCAGCCGGTACATTGCCCCGGGCGATCGAGGTAAAGGCGATCGACGACTGCACCGTCGAAGGCAACATGCAGAGGAACAGAATCCCATCTAACATCGGCGCGTTGACCCAGTGATGCAGCGCCGTTCGAAGTGCGATTCCAATCAGGGGGAACATCACGAAGCTGGACAGCAGAACCACCAAATGCAGCCGCCAGTTTCCAATACCGTCCAGTATGGCGTCTCGCGACAGCTTCGCCCCATGCAGAAAAAACAGTAATGCGATAGCGACATTTGTAATGATGCCAAACAGGCTAGCCCCCCAGCCGCGGCAGGGAATCACCGATGCAAGGACAACGGCGGCGATCAGGCCTATGATGAAGGGATCGAGACTTAAACGTAGGTTAAGACGCAATGGATCGGCCTATCGGTGTTCACTCATTCCCATTGGGCGAGCTGCCCCTGATTGTCCAGGAGGGTGCTGCTGCAGCACGGAATAGTCTTAGTGTGTTTTCGCCGGCGGCAAGCAGTGCGCCGACGAGAGATTAGCCCTTTGGCTTTATGAACACATCTGGCCCAAAAGCTTTCAGGTTCTTTTGAGCCGCGTAGCCCAGGTGATCCAGACCGAACATGTCTTCGATTGAGCGCAATAGCGAATAGTGGTTATAGGGGGTCTTCGATACCGTGCCAGGCTTGATAAAGGGAGAAATCAAGACTGCGCCAATCCGCCCCCCACCGGGACCGACAACGCCGGGCCCTTGATCCGGCAGACTACCAAATACCTTGGAACCGTCCGATAGGTTCGGACCAGGCTGCTCGTCGCAACATGCGCTAGCATCACCCATCTCCAGTTTTACGCTCTTGGTCGCCTTGTCATATTTCGCATCGATATCCGACTCGTCGAAAGTGACGATCAGCAGTCCATCCTGATTGAATGCGGGCGACGCTAGAATCATCGGGACCGTAGCAGCAAGGAACTTATCGGCCGACACTAGGCCCCCCGCCTGCCCATCCACACATTTGCGCCCATTTTCGCCACCGTCGTGACCATCGTTGCAAAGATTGGGCGAAATAAAGACGTAGTTGGGGGTCGTGGCCGCTAATTGCAGATCAGTCTTTAGTGCCGGCAGAGCGACTACTCTCGTGTCGCAAGCCGGTCGGTCGATGATGCTGTGGAAATACACGAACGGATTGTGGCGCACTGCATACTGGTCGCCAACTACAGCCCGTTGAGTATCGTCCTTAGCTCCGAGCACCGGATGACCGCAGGTAGCGGCCTCGCGCGCCGAAATATTGCCCATGTCTTCCATATAGGCCTTCCAGGTCAGGCCTTTTGCTTCAAGCTGGTCGGCGACCGTTTTTATCGAGTTTGGATAGACGCACCCCACACCTATCGCCTGCCCGTCAGGCGTCACTCCTGTCTGGGCAAATTCGGTGAAACTCTGGCAATCGCTTTGGGTCGCTGGGTTGGGAGCCTGACCGCTGACCATTGCTACGTAATTATCGAGGCTGAAGTGACCGATGCCATAATAATTGGAGAGCAAGGCGCCTTTCTTCGGTAGGCCTTTCAGGTAAGCCGCAGGCGATGCAGGACCGAATGTGACGTGATAGCCCTCGTTCTCAAGCACGATGATAAATATGTGACCCGGATTAACATCTAGAGCAGAACGAGCCCCAGACGCGTTATTCGGCGTATACAGCGCGCTCAAACTCAACACCGAACAGAAGGCCGCGAGCATCCGTGAGCTTGGAAAGCGCATATACAAATTCTCCGTCGATCTTAATATTCATCGCAAGCGCCGGGCATATGGCATCCCTTCGTCTACGCCGCCATTTTCACCCGCAACCAAGTTGCGAGCCCGTTGGACGCCGTTTCGGCTGCTCTGTACAGCGGGGTCAGAAACGCCCGCGCCGCCTCGAGTTCCCCAGACTTGCAGGCTGCCTCCACAGACGCAGCAAGCTTGCTGACACTCATCGCCCCAACGTTTCCCCCGACCCCAACCAACGCATGGGCATCGGCTGCCAGGGCTGCAATATCGGTTTGTTCAAGCATCCGCGGCAATCGCAATGCAATGTCGGTGCGAAACAATTCTAGGAATTCCTGAACTTCCGCCCCACTCATCACCGCTTCAAGCGTATCGATGCTGGCAGCCTCAATACCGGCCTTTGTCAGAATGTCGCTGAGAGCGGGCCCCGCAGCAGCCTCCGGTTTGGCCAGGGATACGCCCGGCTCCAACGGGGTCAATTTTCCCGCAATATCGTTCAATCTCGACAACAACGTTCCGGGGCTAACCGGTTTCGAAATATAATCGGTCATTCCCGCTGCGATATATTCCTCGCGCGCACCGGCTAGGGCATGTGCAGTCAATGCAATGATTGGCACATCGCATTTCGGATGAGGAAGAGCGCGAATTTGCTTCGTCGCCTGAATGCCATCCAGTTCGGGCATCTGGATGTCCATGAGAATAACGTCATAGTCCACGCGCCGGACAGCATCGACCGCCTGATGCCCATTCTCGGCAATGTCAGTGTCGTGACCTGCCTTTGACAAAAGCGCCAGCGCGAATGTTTGGTTAATCTTGTTGTCCTCAGCCAGAAGGACGCGCAACGGCCGAACGGCCTTCGTCGTCGCCTCAACTGGGACCGGTTTAGCCGGAGTAACGTTCAGCTCTGCCCGCTTTGAACGAGTTCCCCCAGCATAGATTCGCGCCAGACAGGCAAGCAAATCACGTTGCCGGACGGGCTTGAGCAACACAGCATCGAGTATTTGCTTGGCGTTCTCGCTATGGCCGTGCTCACCCGCCGAGGAGATGAGAACCAACTTGGCTTCTCGGAATTGAGGCAGCGCTCGAATACGCGCAGCCAGTGTTTCCCCGGCAAGCCCCGGCATCATCTGGTCCAGAAATATTATATCGTGCGGAGTACCCCGATGCCACGCGCGCTCAATCTCCGCCAGCGCATCAAACCCGTCACGACAGCAAGTTACCTCCATGCCCAGCCCTTGTAGCTGCCGCGACAATATCTCGAGATTCATTTCGATATCATCGACCGCTAGCGCGCGAACTCCTTTTAGGTGGCCCGGCAAATCTTCGCGTTCGATAAGCGGCGCCAGCGCCGTTTCTAGCGGCAAATCGAACCAGAAGCGCGAACCCTGGCCGAGGCGGCTTTCCACATGGATCGCCCCACCCATCAGCTCAACCAACTGCTTGCATATTGCGAGTCCCAATCCTGTCCCGCCATAACGCCGTGTGAAAGAACTGTCGGCTTGGGTAAATTTTTTGAAGAGGTTACTGCGCACCTCCTCGGTCATTCCGATCCCACTATCCTTGACCTCAAATCGAATAGTGGAAATGCCTTCGGGTTCTGTGTTTACCGAGATTGCGGACACCTCGACGGCGACCGCACCCTTTTCGGTGAATTTGATCGCGTTGCCGATCAAATTGAAGAGTATCTGACGAATACGCCCTGGATCGCCGCGAAAGGCGCGCGCCGCGGCAGGAGCGACGAACAGGCCCAGGTCAATCGACTTCGAGTGCGCCTTGGAGGCGAGTAAAGTGACTGTGCTTTCCACAGTCTCGACCAGCTCGAATTCGATATGTTCGATATCGACTTTACCGACTTCAAGCTTGGAGATGTCGAGGATATCGTTAATTACGGTCAGCAAAGACTCGCCTGATTCCCGTACAGCGTCGGCATAGCGGCGCTGCTCATCGTCTAGAGATGTTTCAAGTAAAAGTCCGTTCATGCCGAGAACGCCATTCATCGGCGTGCGGATTTCATGGCTCATATTCGCCAGAAATTCCGACTTTGCTGCATTCGCCTTTTCAGCCTGGTCCAGGGCCAGCGCCAGCTTTTCGGTCACACCCTTTAAGGCTTGACGGGAAGCGCGCACCGATCGAACAAGATCGAGTGCATAGACAACAATTGGCGTCGCAACCAGGATCGTAACAAGAGCAGCAGCCGCCATATAGGTCGGGCCGACCGCCAAACCGATGATTAGGCCCAGCCCCCTGAACAGCACTAACGCGGCGACAACCGCGATCATCACCAACAACGATGTTGCCGGTATAAGGCCTATCCGGCCAAGAAATCGGCTGAATTTTACGAGAAGGCCGCCTCGTCGCCTAGAAAACTCGCTCACCGATTCATCCAAGGTCTGTTCTGCCGCCAACAATGCCCCAATTATTCACAGATGAGCGATAGCGATATCATGCGCCCGAAGCTATCGCCAAGTCATTCAAAATCCTTGGCGTTAGCTGGGTTGCCGTTAAGTTGGCAGCCCTGTGAATCCGGTCAGAATCGTTGATGTGCCCAAGGCTGGGCGCAAGCGCTCATGCGATCATTCCCGTCGGGAGGCGCAGGATGAACAAGCCAGGGCAAGGCGATGGAGCCGACCGTTAAGGTGTCACAACCCGCCAGTAGAGCGCATGCGATCCGTCGGTTAAATCGAACAGGTCGCGTCCTAACATATCGCCCGGCTTTTTGTCCTGTGAGTTGGTATAGACCGGATAGCCCTGATAGGCCCATTGCCGTGTACCGTCGGTGCGCAATGCGATCGACCAAAATCCCGAGGGCTCGCCATCCGATCCGGCCTTGAGCGGGAGCCATGTGTGAATACAGTCGCCATCGCAACCGGACGGTCCGATCGACCGTCCTACCGCAGGTGTTGGCGGAGGTCCGTCATTAACGCTGTAGCTACCGAAACTGAAACGAAACTTGTCGCGGGTATAGAGCGTCATGCCTTGCGCGTTCGTCAGCACTGTATTGTTGCCGTTGATCCGCGTTGTCACTTGGGCGGGCATGAAATAGCGTCTGAGTGCTGCCGGATGAAACTTTGCGTCGGCTTCCATACCTTTTGCGTCACCGGGCTTGCCGTCGCCGCTGAAGGTGTAAAGCGGTTTTCCCCTAAAACCCCATTGCCGACTTCCATCGTCGCGCAAAGTCACCGTCCACTCGCCGATTGGCTTGGCGAGTTCGGCTGCCTTCAGCGGAATCCATATCGTGGCACAAGAACTGATACAGGCAGATATTCCCGGCTGAGTATCGCCGTCGTAGCTGTAGAGCGTCATCCCGCGATAATCGACAAACACGTCTCCCTGCGCGTTCCCAACCGGGCGAAGAGTTACTGCAGCAGGGGATGGAACCTCGTCAGGCGATTGTTGCAACGTCGCAACTTGCCATTGACCGTTATCTGCCGCTTTGCCGTTTGTATCTCCCGGATTTGCGTCTTTGGCGAAGCGATAGAGCGGCTTACCCTTATAAGACCATTGCTTCGAGCCATCAGGCCGGCTGATTATCGACCAATCGCCGGCGGGTTTTGCATCAGCGGACGCGGCAACAGCCGGCCATGCAGACGCGCAATCGCCGGCGCAGGCCGACTGACCGGGTGTGGTATCCCCTGCATAGACATACAGCGTCAGACCATTGGCATCCGCGAAATAGCTCTGCGTACTGCTGTTAGGCTTTCCCGCCTCCAGCGCAGCACTATGAATGGCAGGCTCGACCGTGACCCCCGGAGGAGTAGCCGGAACAGCAAAGTCAGCAGCGTAAAGAGGAAGCGAGATAAATGCTGCGCACGTCAGTGTGCTGGTAAGACACTGCCGTATCATCACACGAACAATTCCGTCAGCGGCCGTGCCGTGCGCATCGAGCCGACGCCCCAGGCGTTGACCGACAGGCCCAGGCATTGCTGAACCGTCAACCCGACACGCGTGCCAGGTGCCCCATCACCGGCCACATGCAGCCCGGTCTTGATCTTGCCACTGCCCTTTCCTCCCGCGAGGAAAATCGGAATGCTCTCCAACGTATGCTGCTTGGCATAGCCGCATTCGCTGAGCGCCATGACGATGGTGCGGTCGAGCAGAGTGCCGTCCCCCTCGCGCACGTCCTTCAGCGTCTCCAGTAGGGTTGCGAAGGAAAGCATGATCTCATTCTCGAACCAGGCCGCGCCGGGCTGATACCCCAGCTTTTCGTCGATCGGGTCTTCATGGGTATGGATATGTTGTGTCGTCGGCTCGCCACCCTTGCGCAGCGACGAGGCGCCGTCGCTGAACGAAACATTCATAACTCGCGTCTGGTCGCAGGCCAGCGCGTGAGCCAAAATCTGGGCAAACAGCTTGTGATTGGCTGCCGCCATTTCGACCTCGGTCCCGGTCGGGATTTCCGCCGGCTTCGTGCCCGTCGCGCAGGCCTGGAGCGGCTGCGGCTTTTGCAGTTGCAACTCCATCTGCTGTTCGATCTGGCGCAGGGAGGTGAAATATTCGTCGAGCCGCGCCCTGTCGGCCGCGCCCAATTGCGCCGCTAGCTTGTCGCGGGGTTCCTTGATTGCCGACAGCACGCTCTTTTCGGCCATGACGCGCGGGTCGGGCTTGAAGTCGGCAGCATTAGGATCGCGGAAATCCGGCCCGAACAGGCGGGCGTAAAGCGCGGCAGGCGAACCTTCCGATGCGTTGATCACGCTGTTGCTGCGCCGGCTGATTGTATTGTTGGGATTGCCCATCGCCGATACTTCCAGCGACCGGAACCGCGTGTTGGCGCCGGTAGCATCGGCGATCAGCACGTCGATCGATGGGTCGTTTTCCTTACCCGTGGTGCCAGTGATGATACCGCGCTGGCCCGACACATGCGGGACCAGCCCGTTGCCGTCCATGAATGTGTTAAAGCCGGTGAAAATGCTGAGCTGATCCTTATAGGGGGTCAGCATGACAAGTTCATCCGGCATAGCCCAATCCGTGCCCAGAGCCTTGGGTTCCCAACGGCCCCGCGTCAGACCGCAACCCCAGAACCATGTCCCGAACCGGATCGGCAGTGGCGCGCCGCTGGCCAGCGCTGTGCCGTTCGCGTTCAGAAAGCAATCGAGGAACGGCAGGGCGACACTAATCGCCGTGCCGCCCAGTATACCGCGCATGAAGCCACGCCGGCTCGCCAATCTTTGGGTTACATTCATTGTTCAACTCCCTGAAGAGCAGCCGATCTGACCGGCTTGGATTCTGTGTCCGGGGTCACGACCCGAAAGAAGACATCGCTGGTTGCGATTTGCCGCATCAGCGGCTGCAGCCGGTAGCCTTCGGCGGCGAAATCCTTCATCAGTGCGCCGCGTAGCCACTCGGTCTCGCTTTTGGTGGGCGCGCGGCCGACGGCATAGGCATAGAGGCGGTTGACGAGGCAGGCCGTGGTGGCGGGATGGTCATGGACCGCCGTGCCCAGCCCCTCGGCGTCGCTGAACTTCACGCCGTCAATGTTGCCGCTGGCGTCGATCGTCGTGCCGTTCTCGCCGGCGCGGTAGGTGCCGATGGAATCGAAATTCTCCAGCGCCAATCCGATCGGGTCCATCATCTTATGGCAACCGACGCAAGTCGGCTGGGTTGCATGGGCAGAAAGCCGTTGCCGTACGGTCTTGTAGAGCGGATTCTTGGTGTCCTGCACGATGTTGAAATTGACGTTGCCGGGCGGGTCGGGAACCTTCTGGCAGAGGATCGTCTCGCGTAGCGCCTTGCCGCGCAAAGTCGGCGAGGTGCGGCCGGGATGGGAATGCAGCGCCAAGAAGCTCACCTGCATAAGAATGCCTGATCTCGGATCGCCGGCCGCAAATGTGTAGGGTTGCCAGCCGTCCGGTGTCGCGCCTGGAGCGTCCTTGGGCACCGGAATGCCGTAGACCGCCCCCAACTGCCGCGACAGAAACGTGTTGCGGGTTGTGAACAGGTCGCGGTAATCGCCGCCGCGGGTCAGCAGATGGTCGGTGATGGTGCGCAGAGTCTGCTCCTGCGCGTCTGTCGCCAAGCCGAAGCTGTATTTGGGATAAATCGCCGGATCTTTGGCCAGGTTATCGAATCCGTCGAAACCCAGCATATCGGCGAAATAGGCCCGAGCACCCGCCTCAAGCCTGGGCGACGAGAGCATTCGGTCAACCTGCTTCTCTATGCCCTTCTGGGTATCCAACTCACCCTTCTCGGCGGCGGTCAAAAGCACTTCATCGGGCGCCGTATCCCATACGAAGAAACTTAGCCGCGCGGCCTTGGAATAGCCGTCAAGCGTCGTGCCGGCGGCGCCGCCCTTCGTCACTTCCCAGTCGAACAGGAATTCCGGCGACTGCAGCATGCTGGTCAGCGCAATTTCCAGTCCGGAATAGAAGTTGCCGACTGTCTTGGTCGCGTCGCCCGCCCCCTGAACGAGGGCTCCAAGCTCGACCTGTGTCAGCGGCCGGCGATAGAGCAGCCGACCGACTTGGCCCAGGAATTGCGTGGCGCATTTATCGTCCGGCGCGCCGACCGAGGCCGGCTGGCAATCGATCATGCTGTCACGGTGTTGCTTATCGAAAACCTGCGCAGAGATGCTGCGCGCCATCTTCGCATATTGTTCAAGCCCGGAGGCCGGGACGCTGATTTTTCCGGCACCTACCTCAATAAGTCCGCCATCGCGGATATCCGGCTCGAACCGGCCGCCGATCTTGATATCCGGGCCGAACACATCGGCGATGACATGCTTATATTGCGCCTGAGTCAGCCGCCGTAGCACCGGGGGTCCGCCGGCGGATGCAGCCAAGCCCGCGCTCGTTTCCGTTCGGTCGCCGATGATATGCTGTACGCCAAAGATCGCCGCCGACGCGACGACAATCAGGGCAACGCCACCAGCGAGAATTACACCCTTACTTGCCACGCGCACCACCTTCAGACGACATAGCGGGGGTAAGCTCAGCCCGTTGATCGGCGGCGTGCGTGATGAACGCCGGCACCGCCTCCATCAGCCAAGCCGACGAGATCATCGTATTTTGGCCGGTCTTAGGATCTGGATAGGCATCGGCGGCATTTTTCAGGGCATAATAAAAGCCTGGCAAATCGACATTGTTGGTCGCATCCACACCCCAACCCTCAGATCCATACTGCCAGTAAAATGGGAACCAGGGATGATAGCCGCCGAGAATGGCCTTCAGGCTGCCGTCCGGCGCGATATTTATTCGCATCCGTGCTTCCTTGAAATGGAATTCCTGTATCCAAAAAGGATCCCCAAGCATGTTCATGTCGAAATGGTCGGTTGTCAGTACCCCGTCCTTGATCCGGCCATGGACGACATTATGCCATCGCGGGTTGGGGTCCGAGGTGAAGGTCAGGTTCGTTTCGACATTACCTCCGCTATCCTTAGTCGGGGCCTCGATAGCCCGCGTAATAGTGACGGTCACATCCGGGCTGTTCTGAGGGTCTTCAATATTGCTTATCTCGACCAGCCAGGCCGGCATCTGCTCGTAGAGAACATTCCAATAATTGAGTTGCAGCGGAGGACGATCGGTCAGCGTATGGGTCTTCAACTCATTGATGCAGCCAATGACGCGATAGAGCTGGTTATCAACACCCTTCTCACCTGTCTCAGGATCGGTGAAGTCACCCTTTTTGTCCTTGCCGTCCAGGTCGAATCCATAGCCTATCGGCCCCTCGACCAGTTTCAGATGCGGGTCTGGCATCGACGTCGGGTCGGCATAGACGTCGGCAGGCTTGCCGTTGATGCGCCCGCGCATCTGCGCCACAGGGATCGTCTGCTGTGCCTTAGAAAGGTCTAGGAATTCATTGATGTATTTGTCGATCTGAGCTTGCGGCAGGCCGCTCTGTTTCAATTCGCGCCGGTAATAGATTTCAGGTCCGTCATTGACGCCGTGTGGACAATCCCGGTTCTGCGGGTCGGCATATTCCGCGACGTTAAACCAGCTGACCACGAAGCCCTTGGTCTCGGCCGCTATTGCACACGGCGCGACCGACGCCAGTAACGTCAGGGCCGCAAGGCCAGCTTTCAGTCTTCCCCGCCATAGGGCGGCCCCGTTTTCACGCATGGTCGGCTCCTCTCAGAACCAGATATTTCATTTTCTAAAATATAAATCCGCAAGCAATAAATATCTACCCCTAACGCACCGCCTGAGTGGGGTTTTCCAAATAAGGCGGCGTATAAATCACCAAAACCTTGGCCGAGCGGCTGCCGGTGACGGTAAAGACATGCGCCATGCCCTTCGGGAAGAAAGCTGCATCACCCGGCCCCATGTCGCGCGACTGACCATCGATTTCGGCCCGCGCAGTACCGCTCAGGACATACACCACTTGGTCGAGATTTGGATGGGCGTGCGGCAGTGCGCCTTGCCCCGGTTCGACGGTACCTTCCAGAAGCTCAAGATGATCAGACCCGACAGTTTCGGGCCCGATAAGACGGCGATTAACGGTGCCAGTGTGATTGGCCGGATGATAGCTATCGACATCGTCAGCATTGATGAAATAGCGCCGCGCCATGTTTCCTCCCGAGGTCCGGATAGGGTCGGACATTTCATTTATTGGAGCCTATGTCCGAAAATTGCGATTCGCCAGCGCTTTTACCCAATCTCAGACAGCTACGACTCCAAGCACGAATTTATGCTTTGCAGATCGACCGTACTGCCGAGTAGCTTGTCGCCGGCTTTGAGACCGCAGCTTAAATGCGGCGCCAGGGAAGGATTTCAATGGATTCGTTCGTAACGGCCGAGGCGCAGCTTGAGCCTGCCCTGCCCGATACCCCACCCTTGACTGTGCGCGACCGCTTAGCGATGGCGGTGATGGTGAGTGGCGGCTGGTGGATGGCGCTGATTTTCACGGCCATTGCGCCCATCCTGTCGGTGATGGGCAATGCACTGGGTGGTGAGCGGAACGGCTACTGGGTCGGCCAATTGACGATGACTGTACCTGATGTCGGCATCATCGTTGGAGGCCCATTGGTCGGCATACTGATCGAGCGCTATGGCGCACGTTCTGTACTGTTCCTCTCCTTTGCTCTCTATGCGATCGCGGGATCGGCCGGGATGATCGTCGATGACAGTATTACGATGCTGTCGAGCAGGCTTCTCGTCGGGTTTTCAGGCGCGGGAATTGCCACATCGACCACGGCGTTGATCGGCAACAGGTTTGAGGGGCAGACCCGGGTCAAGGCTCTTGGCTACTGGAGCGCATTCGGCGCCCTGGGCGGCGTATTGTCGGTTATGGCCGCGGGTCAGGTTGCCGCAATTGGCGGCGGTTGGCATGCACCTTTCAGTCTCTATGGGTTAGCAATGATCCCTCTGGTCGCTGCGTTCTTCGTACTCCCAGCCCGCAGCCGTTCTGTCACCAAACCAGAAAAGGAACAGGTCCCGTCAATCTGGAATCTGTGGCCGCTCTATGCTGGAATGGTCCCGATCTATGTCGCGGTATTCATGACGGGCGTGCAGTTGTCTTTCCTGCTGGGCGCAGACCGCATTGATGATCCGGTTACCCAATCCTGGGTTATCGGATCGGCATCGGCCGGCAGTTTTCTCGGCGCTTTTTCCTGTGCCTTTCTCCGCCCGCGCATCGGCAGCCGCGGCACGATGCTGACTTTCATAGGCCTGATGGCAGTCGGCAACGTTTTGATGCCGCTGACGGCAAACCCGGTATTGATGGGTCTCGGCGGCGCAATGAACGGTGCAGGCGGCGGTATGGCCAACCCGTTCTTTGCCGCATTGCTTATTGAGCGAGCGCCGATCAGGGCTCGCGGGCGGGCCATAGGCATCCTCTACACGACTCAATTTTTTGGCGAATTCATGAATCCGTTCGTCGTCACGCCGCTTGCCAGCCTTTTAGGCATTCGGGGTGCATTTCTAGCAGTCGCCGCACTATTGGCTGCGGGCGGGGTGAGCGTCGCGGCATACCGAAAGAGACAGTCCTGATACCATTTAGGAAATCCAATTGCCGAGGCCGCAATACCAAGGCCGGCACAATACGGGGAGGATAACATGAGCCAATCATTCGATCGTCGCGAGATTTGGGAGCCGGAAAAGCGCCCCGAGTGGCTGGCGCGGTTCAACGCGCTGGGCGCTTTGATGGATATTAAAAGCGTGGTTCCTCTGGACGAAGAATCGCTCATCTCCCACGCCATGAAGAACACCGGCCTCAGCGATTTCGGTAGTGACAATTGGCGACCGCATTTCAGCATGCTGTTGAAGTTGATCGAGGAAGAGGCCAAGCTCAATTTCTTCGGGCGTTTGTGGACCCGGTCCGACTTTCTGACCTATCTCGAGGCCCGACTGCACATCGTCGATGCCTATAACAAGCATCCCGAGATCGACAACGAAGTCATAAAGGAGCCTGTGTTCATCGTCGGTTTCGGGCGGTCTGGCACCACGATCCTGCATGAGATTCTGTCGCACGACCCGCAGTTCCGCTCAGTCCAGCGCTGGGAGGAACTGTTCCCGGCACCGCCGCCGGAAGAGGCGACCTATACGACCGATCCGCGCATCGCCAAAGCGCAAGGTCTGGTCGACGTCATCCAGCAGGTATCGCCCGAATGGAACAAGATGCATGCCTGGGGTGGCAATATTCCAGTCGAAGACATTGAATTTACCTATCCAGCCTTCCTGTCAGAAGTTTGGCCGCTCGGTTTCCAAATTCCCTCGTGGGAGCCCTATTTCGCTGCTCAGGATGTCGGCCACCATTTCGCCTGGCACAAGAAAACTCTGAAATATCTGCAATGGAAATATAAGAAGCCGTACTGGCTTTTGAAAAACCCTACCCATTTGCCCCGGCTTCCAAAGCTTTTGGAATTTTATCCCGACGCCAAATTCATTTTCACCCATCGCGACCCGATCACTTCGGGCGATTCGGTGGTGAATGTGCAGGGCGTCATCTTCTATTGGCGCACCGACGATGCTTTCGGCGGCGGAACGATCGACGAGTGGGTTCTGGCAGACGCACGCGCCAAGATGTGGGACGACGTTATTCAATGGATCGAAAAGGGCATAATCAAGCCCGGTTCATACGCCAACTTCCTCTATCATGACTTTATGACCGATCCGATCGAGGCCATCGGCCGCGCCTATAAATCACTGGGCCTGCCGATGTCCGAAGAGGGGCGTAAGGGAATGCACGATTTCCTGGAAGCCCATCCTCAAGGCATGCACGGTAAGCATAAATACAAACGTGCCGGCGATATCGAGGAAGTGCAGTCCGACGAACGCAAAAAATACAAGCGCTATCAGGAGTATTTCGGAATTCCTAACGAGGGCTGAACCGGCAATCCTCGCCCCAACGTCAGCGCAAAAATCGTCCGGGGGAAATGTCGACTCCGGCACGCCTGCGCCGATATCTACGAAACGAAAGCTCGGCGATGGCCGAAGTTGCGGATGGCTGCGTTCTGCCATCCTGTAGCTGCAATTGCTGAGGTTCCGACCAAAAGCACCGGTGCCGAACCAGGTTCGTCCGATTCCAACGGCAACAGCATCACCTCATGCGTGTTTTCTGCACCTAATGAAAACCGCAAGGGCATTTCCAGGGTCGCAGCGCAGGCTGAGTCGCAATCATGTAAAAGCGATAGCCCGCAGTGCGGTGCAATTCCTGTGCATAGAGATGGACAACGTTTTTCCCCGTCAGCTCGAAGCCAAGGCTGAACCGGTAAGCGGTTCCGGCCAATCGGCAATAGGTGAGATCGGGGGCATGCACTTCAAACAGGCCGATATGCGGCAAATCACGAACCATATTCGCGGGATCGATTTCAGACCTACATGGACGCAGGCGATCGCCACGTAACGTCTGCCAATGACGCAGAATGTTGCGACAGCGCTCGGTCCTAGGTTGCGGCTCAAAATCCGGCATTTTCTTCACGGTCGCCAACTCGGCTTTATCGCAAGGAATTCCTGCGCATTCCTGTGAGCTGTATTTTATAACAAACTCACTTCGGAATTGCCCCACATTTCACGGCTCAACAAGCGGTCGCATGACTTTCGCTTTACACTCAGGCGGCATTCCTTTGCGAGCCGAGCCGCAACATATCCAGCGCGGCCAGATAGGCGAACACAATACTGGATCCGATTGGATTACCGCCGCCGGGATAGGTCGTACCGCTCACTGCCGCCATCGAATTGCCCGCGGCATAGAGACCTGGGATTACCCTGCCGACAGTGTCTAATACACGTGCATCCTGATCTGTCTTCAGCCCACCTTTAGTTCCAAGGTCCGAAAGACCGAAAGAGGCGGCGTAAAATGCGGGCCGATCCACTGGAATCAGACAAGGATTCGGACCGCCACTGCCGAATGCATCCCCGAAATCAGGGTTTTCTAGCGAGACCAAGCTTTGATCCGGCGCTTGAGAGCCGGTGAAGAAACGGTCATAGGCCAGGTCGCCGCGATGAAAATCCTCATCCTGGCCAGAGGCGGCGAAGCCGTTGAACCGCGCGACGGTTTCGGTCAGCGCGGTTGCCGGCATGCCGATCTGGGCCGCGAGCCCTTCCAGCGTTTGGGATTGCTTCCACAACCCAGCCGAAACATAGGCTTCGTTGGCCTGAAGCGCGATCGAAGCATTCATCACAGGAGGGCGTTGCCCAAACCGTGCGTCGTAGATCAGCCAGAAGGGAAGATGCCTTATGCCTGTCGCTTCCCCCCTCAACACATCGCGCCCCAGAATGTCGTAAGGTTGGGACTCATTGGTGAAGCGTTGACCCGCACTATTTACAAACAGCCCTCCCAAAATGCCGACCGAGAAGGTTGCAGTCCCGTCAGGATGCATTAGGCCAGGTGACCACCAGGCCTCGCCCATCAAATCGGTTGCCGCGCCGATAGCGATCCCGGCTCTGATCGGTCCGCCCAAATTTCCCGGCGCACCCATCGACCATTTGGCCGAGGCAGCGACACCGAATTCGCGGCGCATGGCGTCGTTCTGCTCAAACCCGCCGGCCGCAATCAGCACACCGCGTCGCGAATGAATGCGCAAGCTGCCATTAGACGTTTCGGCAATTGCCCCGACGACACGATTGTCCTCAACGATCAGAGAGTCCATCCGGGTATTCAAACGCAGGTCTACCCGACCAGTTCCGGTTACCGCTAGCAGCAGGCGGCCGATCAGTGCCTGGCCGCCGAACAGCAGTTCCGCCCGCGTCTGGCCCTGGCGTTCGGTGGTCAAAGTTGGTCGAAGCGAATGAAAAAGCTCTCCCAGTTCGGACTGGGGAAGGCTTTCCGCGATAATGTGGCGGCCTTCGGCTTTCGCGCAGGGGGCGCTCCCGAAATAATCCGGCCAGGGAAAAACCTGAAATCGCAACCGAGGATTTTCTTCGAGAAAGGCCACAAGTCTGGCACCCGTATTCAGATAGGCTTCCTGCAAAGCGATTGGTGTGCGATCACCGACTACAGAGCGGTAATAGGTCCGTGCCGCCTCCAGAGTGTCGGGGGAACCACCCCGCGCCAGAACCGGGTTAGTAGGCAGCCACATACCGGACCCAGAATAGGCGGTCGTGCCGCCGAACTTATCGGTCGCTTCGATCAGGATCGTATGTAAGCCCTGCGAAGCCGCAGTATAGGCGCCGACAAGACCGCCGCCGCCCGAGCCGACGACCAGCACATCGCATTCCAAGTCCCAAGATTTCACCGCTACCCCGTACTTTGTATCGCCTCTTTTAGACCAGCCGCGTTTTATGGACGATCACTTTCACCGCTAGATGTTCCTAATTCAACTTCCGACAGTATTCGGATCGCGCCAAGCGCGTTCGAACGGCAAGCGCCAGGCATGAGGGGCAACCAGCTGATGGATGGATTTCGGTCCCCACGAGCCTGGGGGATAAAGTCGAACCGGCGGCGGCGCTTCCAGCAGTGGTATCGACACTTCCCACAACCGCTCGATGCCCTCCGCTGTGGTGAACAGTGTGTGGTCGCCCCGCATGGCATCAAGGATCAGTCGCTCATATGCTTCAAGTACATCACCGATCAGACCGGTATCGCGCATTGCGAACTGGAGGCTCAGCTTATCGAGGCGCATGCCTGGGCCAGGGCGCTTTCCATAGAAGGACAGTGACATTTTCGAAGCATCGGCTAAATCGAATGTCAGATGATCCGGTCCCTGAGCTCCCACACCGGACCCGGCAGGAAACATACTCTTGGGCGGCTCACGGAATGCGATTGAAATAATCCGTTGCCCCTCCGCCATTTCCTTGCCCGTACGCAGAAAAAATGGCACCCCCGCCCAGCGCCAATTGTCGATCGAGCATTTGAGGGCGATGAAAGTCTCGGTTTCCGACTCCGGGTCGACACCCTCTTCAGAGCGATAGCCTGTGTATTGGCCACGCACGACATCCTTCGGGTCGATCGGCAGCATGCTGCGAAAGACCTTATTCTTTTCCTCGCTGATCGGCTTGGGTTCCAGCGATGTGGGCGGCTCCATAGCCATGAAGGCGAGGATCTGAAACAGGTGGGTCACCACCATGTCGCGATAGGCGCCGGTAGCCTCATAAAATGCCGTCCGCTTGCCCAGCCCAAGGGTCTCGGGCACATCGATCTGCACATGGTCGATGAAATTGCGGTTCCAGATGGGCTCGAACAATCCGTTGGCAAAGCGGAAGGCGAGGATGTTCTGCGCCGGCTCTTTACCTAAGAAGTGGTCGATCCGGAAAATCTGCTCTTCCTTGAAGACTTCATGCAGCTTGGCATTCAGCGACACTGCGCTCGCAAGGTCGGTGCCGAATGGCTTCTCCATGATGATCCGCGACCGTTCGACGAGTTGGGCCTCGGCCAGCAACCGTACAACCGCCAAAGCTGCAGCCGAGGGAACACTGAGATAATGCACGCGGCGGCTCTCACCGCCCAATGCCTTCTCCGCCCGCTCCACTGCGGCGCGCAGTACCTCCGGGCCCGCCGACATCGGCACATGGTCCAAAGATTCCGAAAAGGCAGACCAATCAGCCTCGGTCACCTTACGCGATGAAAACTGATCAAGAGCTTCGCGGGCAATAACGCGAAACCCTTCGGCATCTACATTGTCGAGCGACAAGCCGACGATGCGGCAGCCGGGAATAAAACCGGCGGCGGTCAAGTGAAACAAGCCGGGCAGCAGCTTGCGTTTCGACAGATCGCCCGTGGCGCCCACGAGTACAACAACCTGTGGATATTTGGGGCCTACACCCGGAGGAATCTTCGCCAAATCGCCTCTCCCGTCGCTGCAAGCCAGGATTTTCAGTCTAACCGGACAAACCCCGGCAAGCTATGAGCGCAAGCGCGCAGCCTTAAGACCGAGGCGCCCACTGTCCCTTACGTTCGAGCATGTCGATAAGGCGTTTTTTCATCGGGAGCACCCAGTCGCGCTTCAGGTCTGGGTGCAACAGGCCGGCGTCTTCCAACTCGTCGCACAGCCGCATCTGATGGGCGAAATCGAACAAATCATATTGTGAACTGAACTTGCCGTTACCGTCATAGGTTATGTAGGAAACGCCATGCTGCTCATAGAATGTACCATCAGGCCGCTTACCCGGGCCGCGATTAACCCAGTGAGTGATCACGAAATCGCCGTTGATGGCATAGTTGAGGATCGGGAACGACCATCCGGCCCAGCCTGAGCCGACATCCATGTCGCGCCCGTAATGGGTGCGACGGATTTCCTCTCGCCCATTGGCGACGACTGCGATTGTCCCGCCGTATGGGCAGGTATAGACGCAGTGCGGAGCATAAAACTCATCCGCGATCCAGGACCAGGTGTTGCGGCGCTCCGCTTCTACGAAAGCCTCCCTCAAGCCCAAAATCGTTTTTTCGACTTCCGCATATGGATGCGCCATGACCTGTCCCCCAATGAGTTTATCGTTGCTGGATTACTGTCTTCCGTTCAAAAACTTTAAGCACAGGAAAGTCCAAAGGGGAATTACCGAATGACCGACATTGCTACTGCCGCCGCCGACCGGGTTCTATCCGGGCGCGCCTGGGATGATTTCTGCGAGAACCTGCGCCGGGCCGGCCACATGGTCGACCGGTTCGGAGACGAGGCGGAGCCGCTGGACAAGGCCGAATGGTATCGCTTCATGACCCGTTTAGCCCGCAACGCCTTCGAACGTTATATGGAAAACTCCGAGCCGGACCGGCCACGCCTGCGCGATGCCCCCTGGCGGCAGGGCATAAATTTCCAGTCGCCCGATCAAGACCATTTGCTGGCCGAATTCATCGACGGCTCGCGCGAATACAAGATCACCGGCAATCGCGGGACCATTCCCTATTTCGTGATGGCCTCTTGGAATGCAAAGCAGCCGGCCGATATCGGCGCGCGCGACTGGGCGGAAAAAGGCGTTGAGGGCTTGAAGGAGTTCGACCCGGCGACATTGCAGACCACGGGGTTTCTGCAGAGCAACTCAATCGATTTCGACGCCGACGGCAATTTCGAAGTGACCGTCAGCCAAAAGCCTTATCGGCAGAATTGGCTGCGCATCACCGCAGATTGCGTCGGATTGCTGATCCGCAACGTCTATCACGAACGCGGCAAGGAAACGCCGCCGACCTTCAAGATCGAGTTGCTGGGCGACGCGGAACCACGGCCCATCCGTGCCGACGAGGTCGCGCAGAACCTGGCGAAAAGCGGTCAGATGGTGCTGGGCTATGCCGAGCTTGTCCGATCCTGGTGGCAGGACAATCTATCGAAACGCCCCAACCGCGTGCGCTTTTCACAGGCTACTTATCTCAGCAACGGCGGTGTCGCCGACCGGCATTTCGGGTTCGGAACCTGGGATGTGCCGCCGACCAAGGCCCTCGTGCTCGAATTCACCCCGCCCGAGTGCGAGTACTGGATTTTCCAGCTGTGCAATATGTGGCAGGAAAACCTGGACAATTACGAAGATGGACAGGGCTATGTCACCAAATTCACCGCTCACTACGAACCGGGTGGACTGGTACGCGTCGTCATCAGCGCGACCGACCCCGGTATAGGTGCCAACTGGGTCGAGACGTTCGGCCATGTGAAGGGCGGCATGGGGCTGAGGCTTATCAAAACCAACAACCCGCCGCCGGTGACAGTCTATCTGGTCTCACTGGATGATTTGAAGGCCAAAGGTCTTGCCAGCCTTACGGCCGAGAGCGCGATCGTGAGCGGTGAGGTTACGGATTAGGCGTCAGACGCAAAAACCCCTCGCCTGAGTTGGGGCGAGGGGTTTGCATAATCAAGGAAGGTTGGCTGCATCAGCCGCCGTCGGCGAATTCCGGGAACAGGGTCATGCCGCCGTCGACGAACAGCGTCTGGCCGTTGACATAGTCGGAGTCGTCGGATGCCAGCCACACGGCGGCCTTGCCGATATCGATCGCTTGGCCGACCCGCTTGTAGGGGATCAGCTTCAGTAGCGATTCCAGCGCCTCGGGGGTTTCCCATGCCGGACGGTTGATGGGCGTGGCGATGGCGCCCGGGCCGATGGCATTGATGCGGATCTTCTGCGGGGCCAGCTCCTGCGACAGGGTCTGGGTGAACATGCGCACGCCGCCCTTGGACGATGCGTAGTTGGCATGGCCGGCCCACGGAATAATCTCGTGCACCGACGACATGTTGATGATCTTGCCGATGGCGCGCGTGCCTTCAGGCGCGGTGCCGCGGCGGATGAATTCGCGAACCGCGCGCTGGGCGCAGAGGAACATGCCGGTCAGGTTGATGCCGATGACCTTATTCCACTGGGCCAAAGTCATATCGACGAAGGGCGCGTCCTGCTGCAAGCCGGCATTGTTCACCAGAATGTCGATGGTGCCCCACTTGGACAGCATCTCGTCGAACATGCGGTCGACATGTTCCTGCTGGGAAACGTCGCCCTGGACCGGATAGGCCTTGCGGCCCAGCGCCAGAATTTCGTTGACCACCTTTTCGGCGCCCGAAAGGCTAGAGGAATAGTTGACGACGACGTCGGCGCCGGCCTTTGCCAGCTCAAGCGCGACGCCCGCGCCGATGCCGGAGCTGGATCCGGTCACCAGCGCCTTTTGACCCAATAGCGGTTGATAGCTCATCTGAAATCTCCCTGTTTGATTGCGTAGCTTCGGTATGTGTCTCGTGTCAGTGGCGGCGCCATTCGTCGATCAGGGACGCCGCCAAGCCGGTCCAGCCGGTCTGATGCGAAGCCCCGAGGCCGACGCCGGTGTCGCCGTGGAAATATTCGTGGAAGAAAATGTAGTCCCGCCACAGCGGGTCGTTCTGGAACTTGTCGATATTGCCATATAGCGGGCGTTTACCGTCCTTGCGGACGAAGATCGACATCATGCCTTCGGCAATCTGCTCCGCAACGTCGCCCAGGGTCATTTCCTTGCCCTGTTTGGTCGTGATGGTCAGGTCGTGACCATAGGCCTTGGAGAGCTTGCGCAGAGATTCGATCATCAGGAATGAGGTCGGGAACCAGATGGGGCCGCGCCAATTGGAATTGCCGCCCTTGATCTTGCAATCCGCCTCACCCGGCTCATAGCTGACCGAATTGCCGCCGAGCGAGAAGGGATGTTCGAGGTGATAGGCCGACAGGCTGCGCAGGCCGAAATCGGACATGAATTCGTCCTTGTCGCAGATCCAATCCAGCATCCGCACGAGCTGACTGCGGTCGACGATGGTCAGCGCCAGACTGTGCTCGCCCTCCTTTGAGTCGATGCGGTTGACCACATGTCCGGCAAGCTCCTTGCGGTTCTCGACGAACCAGTCGAGGCTGCCCTTGAACTCCTTGAACTGGCTGACCCACTCGAGCTCAAGCCGTTCGACGGCATAGAGCGGAATGAGGCCGACCAGCGAGCGGACCTTCACCTTTTCGAAGTGGCCGTCGGGATAGCGCAGAACGTCGTAGAAGAAGCCGTCTTCGTCGTCCCACAGATTGTAGTTGCGGCCGCCCATATTCTTCATGGCGGCGCCGATATAGACGTAGTGCTGGAAGAACTTGGTCGCCAGCGCCTCGTAGGTCTTGTTTTCCCGCGACAGTTCCAGCGCGATACGCATCATGTTCAGGCAGAACATACCCATCCAGCCGGTGGCGTCCGACTGTTCAAGCTTCGCACCGCCCGGCAGCTTTTCCGACCGGTCGAACAGGCTAATATTGTCGAGGCCGAGAAAGCCGCCCTCAAAGAGATTGTTGCCGCTGCTATCGACCTTGTTGATCCACCAGGCGAAGTTGATCAGCAGCTTGTGGAAGCAGCGTTCGAGGAACTGCCGGTCGGCCTTACCCGTCCGCACGCGGTCCATGTTGTAGACACGCCACACTGCCCAGGGATGGACGGGCGGGTTCAGGTCCGAGAACTCCCACTCATAGGCCGGTATCTGGCCGTTCGGGTGCTGGAACTGCTCGAACAGCATGAACCAGAGCTGTTCCTTGGAGAAATCCGGGTCGATCAGGCAGATGGCGACGGTGTGGAACGCCAAATCCCAGGCCGCGAACCAGGGATATTCCCATTTGTCCGGCATCGACAGGACGCGCATCGAATTCAGATGCTTCCAGTGATTGTTGCGGATCGATTCACGCGACTTCGGCGGCGGCGATTTAGGGTTATCGCCGGTCAGCCACTTGTCGACATCGAAGATATAGTTCTGCTTCGACCACATAAGTCCGGCGAAGGCCTGACGCTGAATCAACTTCTCATCGGCCGATGCCTTCGGCGGATGAATCTCTTCATAAAACTCATCCGCCTCTGCCAGACTCTGCTTGACGATTTTTTCGACATCGGCAAGCGGATTGGCGAGTTCTGCATTAGTCAGACGCAGGACAATAACAGTCGACTTTCCGCGCTTTACACGCCGTTTGATATGGAAAGCCGATTTCGTCCCGGTCTTCGTCGGGTTAACCGATGCCTCCCCATTCACGATGTGACGATGAAACCCGTCTTTGACATAGAGACGACCATTCTCGGCATCGGGGCCGTAGATCTTTACGGCATTCGTTTCATTGTCGGTGAAGATCGGCTCAGCGTCCGTTTCAGCATAGAGATAGCGGCGACCCAGCTTGTATTTGAACGGCAAGTTGGACAACCCGTCGGCGTCGGTATCGTCGGCCACCAAGCTGACGTAACCTTTGCCTGAGGGACCAACGCTGATAATCGGCTCCTTCTTACGCTCCTCGTTCCAGCCCCAAATATTGCGAAACCAAAGCTGTGGGACGATATGCAGATCGGCGTCATCGGGCCCGCGATTGAAAGCCTCGATCTTTATGCAGATGTCCTCTGTCCCGGCTTTGGCATATTCGACGAACACATCGAAATAACGATTTTCATCGAAAAGTCCGGTATCGAGCAATTCGAACTCCGGCCCGGTGCCGCCGCGGCTACCGTTTTCTTCAACCAGCCAGCGATACGGATATTCAGCTTGCGGGTACTTATACAGATACCTCATGTAACTGTGTGTCGGAGTACTATCGACGTAAAAATAATACTCCTTTAAATCTTCGCCATGATTGCCTTCCGCCGGAATCAGACCAAACGGTCGTTCCTTAAGGATCGGGTCTTTACCGTTCCACAGCGCCATGGAAAAACAGAGAAGCTGATAGCGGTCACAAATACCGGCAAGACCATCCTCACCCCAGCGATAGGCCTTACTACGTGCCATATCATGAGTGAAGTAATCCCAAGCGCCGCCATTAGGACTATAGTCTTCGCGTACCGTACCCCAGGATCGTTCGCTGAGATAAGGGCCCCATTTGTGCCACTCGGCATTGCCCTCACGATATTCCGTCAAACGCTGCTTCTCACGAGTCATTACGCTTGAACTCCAATTTGGATTAGGGATAACCGCACCGCGACCGCGTCGCTACGTGCGGCAAGCGCCCGCCATGTACTAGAGAGGAAACATATTTAACTGTACATAAAGTCGCACGGATTTCTACAGAAATTTCCGGTCAACTCCGAAATCGCGAAATAGATAAAATGCTATATATTGATGCGTCATTGTACTGGCGTGCATAAATAGGCACGACTGGTCGGATAAGGCCTGTACATAACAAAATCGTGGGGGAACTGGGATGGCCAAGAACTCAAAAAGGACGTCCGATCTCTGGCCCATCGCATTGTCGGCACATCCACTGCTCTACCAAATCCACACCTGGGCCTGGCTTGACGATCTCTCCCGTGGAGCCGGACGACAAATCAAACTTTGCGATGTTCCCGACGTCGAGTGGGATGCACTGAAAGATCTCGGCTTCGATCTTGTCTATTTGCTTGGCATCTGGCAGCGCAGCCCGGCCGGGCGCCATATCTTCCGGACAGACGCTCCCTCGTTCCGCGTGTTCGACTACGCCCTACCCGGTTGGACGATTGAATCGGTCATCGGATCGCCTTTCTCGATCCAGGATTACGTCCCTGACCCACGCATAGGAAGTTGGGACGACATTGCCGCCATTCGGGCAAAGCTGCACGCACGGGGCATGAGGCTGATACTCGATTTCATCCCGAACCATACCGGCCCTGACCACGGCTGGATCACAGGCCATCCAGACTATTTCATGCAAGGGACGGAGCTCGATTTTCAACACGATCCCTCTGCCTATCTGCTTGTCGAACCGGAAGGCCGGGCACCCTATTTCGTGGCCCGCGGCCGCGACCCCTATTTCGCGCCCTGGGCAGATACCGCCCAGATCGACTATTTCAACGAAAATGCACGGGCGGCATTGATCGGCGTTCTGAAGACGATCGGCGGTTATTGCGATGGACTGCGTTGCGACATGGCGATGCTGGTCTTGAACGATGTATTCGCTACGACCTGGAGCCACTTGCTGGAATCGCGAACCTCGCCGAACCGCGAATTCTGGAGCGATGCGTTCAAAGCGCTGCCTGATGATTTCGTCTGGATGGCGGAGGTCTATTGGGACATGGAGGCCCGGTTGCAGGCTCTGGGCTTCGACTACACCTATGACAAGCGCCTATACGACCGGCTTAAGGTCGGCAATGTCCCCGACATACGCACACAGTTGACCGCCGATACGTCCGATCAGAGCCATATGGCCCGATTTCTGGAAAACCATGACGAGGCCCGCAGCCTGACAACTTTTGGCCGCGACCGTGTGCCGGTTCTGGCCGCTCTTATCGCAACCCTACCGGGCTTGCGTTTCTTTCATCAGGGGCAATTCACCGGCAAGGAAATCCATCTGCCGATGCCCCTGAACCGCGCGATTGACGAACCGCCGGACCTGGTGTTGAAGGGTATCTATGAAAAGATACTGAATATCGCCAAAGAACCGGTCTTTCATGCCGGCGAATGGGCCTTGCTGCCGATCAGCGAGTTGGACGATAGCGCAGACAATCTAATCGCCTATCGGTGGCGAGGAGACGGCGGCTACCGACTGGTCATTCTCAATCTGGCAGGGCGCCCGTCCCAGGGCCGTGTCCGACTGGACGGTGAGGTCCCTTCCTCGCAGCAGATCGATTTCGCTGACCGGCTTAACGATCAACTCTATATCCGAGATCGCGACGACCTAACTGAAAATGGCCTCTATGTCCGGCTGGATGCCTATCACGCCCATATCTTCTCAGTGACGGCGCATGTCTAAGCGCGCGAGATCAGACCGTAAGCGGTGATCCAAACATATCCCGCGGCGGGAAGCAGCAGTGCCGCGCCGAGACCGAAATGGTCAGCGACAGACCCTGCGATCAACGGAATGACCGCACCGCCGACGATGGCCATGCAAAGCAGGCCGGATCCTTGCGGCGTATCTTCGCCCAGGCCGGCGATGGCTAAGGAAAAGATTGTCGGGAACATGATCGAATTGGCCAGCCCGATGGCGATGATCGTGCCTGCCGCCAGCCACCCGCCCGATGTCGCAGAGGTGACGGCCAAAAGCGCCGCCGCTGCGCCGCAGGCAGCCAAGACCTTTCCGGGGGAATAGCGATTGAGCAGTATCGAGCCCAGGAACCTGCCGACCATTGCCCCGCCCCAATAAAGGCTGACCAGCCTCCCCGCGTCGCGGGCGACTAGGCCCAGAATATGCGGCTGCATAAGATAGTTGGTCATAACCGACCCGATCGTGACCTCGCCGCCAACATAAACAAAGATCGACAGCACGCCCAGGCCGAGCGTCGGATGGGCCTTGAGCATCGTGAGCGCCGAGTGCCGATTGCGCGTGGCCTCGGCGGAAGGCGCGCCGGACCAATTGCGCATGATGATAAAAGCAGCTGCCAACAGGATCAGCAGGACGGCGATGCCGACGAATGGCAGTTGAACCGCGTGAGCCTCGGTGGCGCGCAGCGCGGCCAAAACGTCGGGCGCGGTGGTTTTGGGGTCCGGCGGGGTTAACGAACCGCCCAGGATAAGGGCGGCCCCGACCCAGGGGCCGACCGTCGTTCCCAAAGAGTTGAAGGCCTGAGCCAAGGTCAGCCGGCCGGAGGCTCCCTTCTCGTCACCCAGATTGGCCATAAGCGGGTTGGCCGCAACCTGGAGCATGGTGATTCCGGTGGCCATGACGAACAGGGCCAGAAGGAACAGCGGATAGGCGCCCACCGATGCGGCCGGCGAAAACATCAGGCCGCCGACAGCCATAACCCCCAGCCCGACAACGATGCCCCGCATATAACCGATCTTTGCCAGAAGCCAGGCTGCAGGCAGCGAAAAGATGAAATAGCTGAGAAAGAAGGCAAACTGAGTCAGCATCACCTCGGCATAGCTGAGCGCGAACAAAGCCTTGAGCTTGGGGATCAGCGTATCGACCAGTACCGTCGAGAACCCCCAGGTGAAGAACAGTGCGACCACCAGGGGCACCATGCGCGAAGCTGAACTATCAGCCCTGCCGTCTTGGGTTCGGGCGGGGGGAGTTGCGATCAAGGCTTCAGCCTCACCGCGCTCAACTCTGCCGCGCCGTGCTGTTTGAGATCGGTTGCCGATGCACCGAGCGCGATTTGATAGCGCCCGGCGGTAATAATCCAGCCGTGAGAGGCCTCGTCGAAATCCGCCAGAAGCCGGGGATCGACCTTGAGCGATACATGCACCGATGCGCCTGGATCGACCGTAACCCGTTCCCAGCCGATCAGGCGCATCTTGGGCTTGCCGGCTGCATCGGTCAGATAAAGCTGAGGCACATCGGCACCGGCCACCTTCCCCGCGTTATGCACATCGAAGCCGACCGACAGCGTGTCGCCACCCTCGACCTTAAAATTGGCATAGTCGAAATGGGTATAGGAAAGTCCGAAGCCGAATGGAAAAAGCGGCTTCTGCTTTTTGCGGGCGAACCAACGGTACCCCACATCCGCCCCTTCGATAGTGTAATCGACGTCGAACTGGGCGGCGTCGGGACCGCCCAAGCCGGGGATTTCCGGCCGCGGCAGTTGTGCGGTTGAAACCGGGAAAGTGATCGGCAGCCGCCCCGAGGGATTTACGTCGCCGAACAGCAGATCGGCGATGGCCTCGCCACCCTTCGCCCCGGGGTACCAGGCTTCGACCACTGCGCCGACCTTGCCCAACCAGGGCATAAGGACCGGCCCGCCGGTTTCCAGCACCACGACCGTCTTGGGATTTACAGCTGCAACGGCCTCGATCAGCGCATCCTGACCGTTGGGCAGGGTGAGATCGGGAACATCTTCGCCCTCGATCATCCATTGGGTGGCGAATATGACCACCGCATCGGCATCTTTGGCGAGTGCAGCAGCAGCCGAAGGATAGGCGCCGTCGATGAAGCGAATCTCAGCGCCGGATGTTTTGGCTTTGATCGCCTTGTAAGGCGATGACGGATCGAAAACCGTCGTATGGAACGGGGCCATAACACCCTCTCCGCCCATCGGTATCGAAACCGCAGCGCCCCCGATCGGCACGACTTGAGCCGACCCGCCTCCCGACAGCACGCCGGCATCGGCATGGCCTCCGATGATCACGATGCGCTTGGCATCATGGGAAAGCGGCAGAAGGCCTGTAGGATTGGAGAGCAGGACTGTTCCCTCCTCCGCCTCATGTCGCGCGACCTTCGCGTCGGCGTCGGCATCCAACGGCGTTTTCTTCGGCGGATGTTCGAAGAGCCCGACCGCGAACATGGAGCGCAGTATGCGCTGTGCCATGTCGGACACCCGCGCCGCAGGGACGGAGCCGCCTTGCACCGCTTCGGCCAGCGGCTTGCCGAAGAACACCTTCTTATCGAACTGTTCGCCCGATTCCTGGTCCAACCCGGCAGAGATATCCTCGACGCCATGGACGGCGCCCCAATCGGACATAACCCATCCGGGAAAGCCCCAATCCCCCTTTAGAATCTTGTTCTGCAAAATATCGTTGGAACAGGCATAGACGCCGTTCACCCTGTTATAGGCGCACATGACGGAGCCCGGATGCCCACCCTCGAGCGCAAGTTCGAAAGCCAGCAGGTCGCTCTCGCGCAACGCCGCCTCGCCGATATTGGCGCTGAGCCCATGGCGGCTGGTTTCCTGATCGTTGATCGCGAAATGCTTCATCGTTGAAACGACATGCTGATCCTGGATGCCGCGGATGCTGGCGCCGTCCAGCGTACCG
The DNA here is from genome assembly GCA_003165335.1 of Rhodospirillales bacterium. Taxonomy (GTDB): domain Bacteria; phylum Pseudomonadota; class Alphaproteobacteria; order BOG-932; family Roseiterribacteraceae; genus BOG-932. Next base: position 88,728 of record PLTD01000121.1, read on the forward strand.
GCCAGCAGAGGGTCCTCACCCAGATATTCGAAATTGCGCCCGTTGCGCGGATCGCGCGCCAGGTTGCCGCCGCCGGCCAGCAGCACATTGAACCCGCTGCGCCATGCCTCCTGTCCGATCATCGCCCCACCGGCATAGGCGGCATCCTTATCCCAGGTCGCCGCCAGTGCCAGACCGGACGGCAGCGGCGTCGCGCCTTCCCCGGGGCGGACATTGAATGGATTGGCGACCCCCAGGCTGGCATCGGATTCCTGCAATGCCGGAATACCCAGCCGTGGCACCCCCGGCACATAGCCGGCAGACCCTACGGCTCCCTCCGGTAGCTTGAGCCCGAAAACCGGCACCGCAAAAATGCCATGCAAAAGGCTCAGCCGTTCGTCCGGGGTCAGCGCCTGATCGACCAGCTTGGCGCGCTCCTCGGGCGCGAGCGCGGCATTGCTCCACGGGGCAGGAGCGTTATCGGCGGCCTGTGCGCCGACGAAGGCGCTCACAACCGCAGCAAGTGTCGATAGATGAGATATCGTGCGCACCGCTTCCCCCAACTCGCCGTTTACCGGTCAGTGTGATTTCTGACAGAGCAGCCGCGTTAAGTCACGGAGGAGAATGGAAGTCAGGGGATGAAAGGCGCTAACAATCAGGTTAGTGTCGAAGAAACCCATAAGACCAGGAGCGTCTCTCCAATGACAAAGCCCATGCAGATCGATTTCGTTTCGGATGTTGTCTGCCCCTGGTGCGTCATCGGTCTGGGCGAGTTGGAAAAGGCGCTCGCCCGTCTCGGCGACGAGATCGATCCCGAAATCCATCTGCAGCCGTTCGAGCTGAACCCCTCCATGCCGCGCGAGGGGCAAAACATCGCCGAGCATATGAAGGAGAAATTCGGCCGCTCGATGGATCAATCGTCCGGCGTGCGCGAGGCGCTGCAGGCCCGGGCGGCCGACGTGGGATTTACGATGTCGATGAACGAAAACAGCCGTGTCTATAACAGTTTCGACGCCCATCGGCTGATCCACTGGGCAGGACTTCAGGGTAAGCAGGTGGCGTTGAAGCACGCGCTTTTCGTCGCCTATTTCACCGAAAATCTGAATATCGCCGATTACGACATATTGGTCGGCAAGGCCGAGAGCGTCGGGCTGGATGGCGCCCAGGCGCGCGAGGTGCTCGAAAGTGGCCGCTATCGCGCCGAGGTCAAGGCGGCGGAGCAGAAATGGATCGGGGCCGGCATCAACTCGGTGCCGTCGGTGGTGATCAACCAGAAATATCTGATCGCCGGCGGACAAACCGCAGCGGTATTCGAAGCAAGTCTCCGCCAGATCGCCGCCGAAAGCGCCTGACCGCCTCATCCCCAACGCCCCGAAACAACTCTATCGAGACAGTTCGACGCTGTTGCGAAAACCCGATCCTGCCGCCATTGCACAGCGTCGGGCCAATGTTATCTTGGCCAAAATACAGTAGCGACTCGTTCCGGGATGCGACCATGATTCTTGGGGCAGTTTTCCAGCTTCTCGGCACAACTGCCGTAATTTACCTAATCTTGATGTCGGCCTATTTCGCCACCGGATGGTTGTTCTACTGCAACGACCCCAACCGCGCCGACAAGATCCAGAGGGGCGAGGCTCTGTCCCCGGGAAAAGTGCGGCGGGATATTCGCCAGAGCGTTCGATCCTTGCTCAGCGTCTCGCTGATGTTCTCCATCGGGCACGTGCTCTATGACCGTTTCCATATCGGCTTTGCCGCCTGGCCGACCAGCATTTGGTCGGTTGCGCTGTCGCTTCTGCTTTCCATGCTGGCTTACGATGCCTGGTTCTACTGGATGCACAGGCTGATCCATGCAAAGCCGCTCTACCGAAAGATTCACCGCTGGCATCATCTCAGCCTGCCGTCGGTCTCCTGGTCGAACAACAGCGATACCCTGCTCGACAATCTCTTCCTTCAGTCCTACTGGATGTTCGCGCATCTGATCATCCCGATCGCCCCGGCGGTTCTTCTGTTCAACAAGCTCTATGACCAGATCAGTGGCGTGATCGGCCATTCGGGCGTCGAACATGGGGGCGGCATGACCTGGCCGCCCTCGCCGATGATCAGCGTGACCCACCACGATCAGCATCACCGCTTTTTCAATTGCAATTACGCCACTCATTTCACCCTATGGGATCGGCTGATGGGAACGCTCCATCACACCCATGATGCGGAGCTGAAGGAAAATCTGCGCCAACGGCGACAGGAATCCGCACCCGACAACCGGTGCGATGCTTAAGTCTCCGGCAGGGCGCTCACCTCGATCAATTTTGTGGTAACCGCCCCCTGCGCGCCTTACTCTCAGGCAACAAAATCAGGGGAGGGCGTCATGGGCGTTACAATTCACTGGCCGCGTTTTTTGATCGTCACCGTTGTCGGGGCGATCATCATGCTGGTGTTTTACGGGCTATGGACAGGCTCGGTCGTGTCCGGCTTGAACCTGGCCCCAGGCCTGCCCTCGCGGCCGCTGGCGGAGATGCAACCGCTGCTGCCCGTCCTGTCGGTGGTCTCGATCATTCAACTCGTGGTCTTCTGCTACCTGTATCTGCGCGTCTATCCGCAGCGCAGCCTGGGCAACGCACTGTGGTGGGGCGCCTGGGGCGGGTTCTTCATGGTGCTGCCGGACGGGCAGTTCTTCGTCGGCACGCCCAACCAGACCTGGAGCAATCTGTTGATGGGCTGGGCCGACGGGATAGTGACCGCGATGCTGATGACGGCTTTCTTCCAGCTGGTCTATCGTCCGAAGGACGAGCGCTGGACTCCGGTGCCGACCGACTGGCAGCGTTTCCTGCTGATAGGCGCCTTGAGCTCCATTCTGGTCTTCGTACTGGACATCGCCTTCCATATGCATCTGGCCCAGGTGCTGTTCAACGAATATCCGGCGCATGATTTCCCGCAGCGTCCTGCGCAGGAGTCGGTAAGGCTGATGCCCTGGTTGTTCCTGACCTATCTCGTCCAGCTCAGCCTGTTTTGCTATCTGTTTCTGCGGATCTACCCCCGGCGCGGGATGGGCAGCGCGATCTGGTTCGGTGCGTGGCTGGGCGTGTGGGTCGTGATCCCCAACATGCAGTTCTTTGTCGGGCTGGATAAATATACCTGGCATATGCTGATCATCCAGGTGCCCGAGGGCGCGATCCTGACCATGATCATGATGGTATTCTTCGAATGGGCCTACCGCCCGCGCGCAGGTACCGTCAGGCTCGCCGCAGCGGAATAACCCCCAGGCAGCATGAAAAAAGGGCGCGCCGACGAAGCAGCGCGCCCTCGATTTTCGTCAAACGCGGTTCAGTTGCTGGGCGAAAGACCCATCTTGCGCTTCTGCTCTCGCACCGAGGCTTCGTTGTCGTGGCCGATGGCCGCGTCATAGGCCTTGTGCATGCGGGTCAGGTTGATTTCGCGCTTGCCGAACAGGACTGAGGGAACGGCCCCCTCTTCCATCATGATCTGCGAGCTGGTCTGAACCGGCAGGTCTTCCTCGAGAGAGACCTTCATGAAGAAGTCGACGCCGGCCAGATGGCGGGCACGCTCTTCGGGGGTGGCGTTCTTGCGGCCGTACAGCCGGAAGATATAGTCGCACACGCCCGGATCTTCGGTGTTGGGCTCGGTCCGCTGAAAGAAGAGGACCGGGTCGCCACCGCCGATGACCGTGTTTGGGAAGATCGAATTGGTCGAAGTGAAATAGCAGGAATGCGGCCATTCCGCTTCCGGAATGTCCTTCAGCTTCAGAATGTCCGGACGCGGCGCGATCAGAGCATGATGATCGCCGAACGGCCGGTGCAACAGCTGCGCGAGGCCGCCGGTGCCAAAGGTGTTCTGATGCAGGAACGGGACGTGATAGGCCTCCAGCCCCCCGTCGACGGCATGCTTCCAGTTGATCCGCGCCGGGGCGCGATAGGCTGAGAGCAGCTCATAGTCGGGAATGTCGAAATCTTCGAGATAGGCCTTCATCGGCCCAAAGAACTCGTCGAAATCGAGGTGACCTTCCGGGTTCGGATGGACCAGGATCATGCCCATCTCCTCGGCGATCGGCAGGGCGATCAGGTCGCGCAGCTGCTCCGGCTCGAAGGCCTGGCGGCTGGGAACGCTGATCAGCGCGCCGTCGTTGTTGTAGGTCCAGCCATGATAGGGGCAGGTAAAGCCCGCGCCGTGGCCGCAGCCCTCTGCCAGCTTGACGCCGCGATGGCGGCAGGCATTGAGAAAGGCCTTCGCCTCACCTTCCTTATTGCGCGTGATCAGGATCGGGCGTCCGGCGATGTCGGTCGCATAATAATCGCCCGGGTTCGGCAGATCGGCGGTCAGCGCGATCAGCTGCGGCCGCTCGAGGAACAGCTTGCGCTTCTCCAGCTCGAACCGGTCCTTGTCGATGAAGCGGCCGATATCGGCCTCCCAGGATTCCTCGCCAAGCTCCGGCTGGCCCTGTTCGACGAGGCGAAGCACGTCCTTCGCGATTGCTACCCGTTTTGCCTTATCCATGAATAACCTCCTGTATTAAGTCGTTATTGATTAAGCGGTTTGCCTGACATCGGGGCCGAGCGGCGTCCAGCGCACCAGCGCCTGCCCCAAAACGAATGCGAACAGCACCATGCCGACCAAGGCGAAGACATAGTGATTGCCAACCTGCAGGCGCAGCGGCGTGATCACGAACGGGTTCGCGAAATCGCCGACATACATCATCGTATACATGAGCCCAATTGCTGTACCGCGGGCCGCCTCAGGCGCGCGGTTCAGGATGATATTGACGAAGAACGGCGTCATGATCCCCCCGCCCAGACCCGCGACCCAGCAGCCGATCATCGAGCCGACCCATCCGTTCGACAGGCCGATGATCATGTCGCTGGTGGCGAAGAGACCGACCAGAAGAACGAATATCCAGCGACGGGTGAGCCGCGCCGCGATCCTGCCGTACAGCAGAGCGGTGACGATGTTCAGCACAAAACTGGACGCCATGATATGGCCCTGCAGCGACCCTTTGGTAATGCCGTCGCCGGCCAAAACGAAGGGCAGATGTACCGATGTCATATAGGCGGCGAGGTTGAACGGTATCAGCGTCAGATACAGCGGCCACATCGGCAGCAGCACGCGAATGCTCGGCGTCTTGACTGTACCGTGCGGATGCTCCGCCACCGGCTGCGCTGCGACCAGCGCGATCAGCATCATCGGTATGCCCAGCAGATAGATGGCAAAGGGCATCCGCCAGCCCATATCGGCAATCAACCCGCCGCCCTCCAGCCCCGCCAGGCCGAAGATCATGACCAACGCCGAGGAAAAGCCCAGCATCCGTGACCGCTCCGTGCCCTTGAACCGGTCGCCGATCAGAGAATAGCAGCAGATCGAGACCGAGGCTGCGGCCAACCCGATGATGAGGCGCGACAGCAGCAGCCATTTCGGGTCGTCCAGGTAAAGCCCGGCGGAGCCCGCGACCGAATAGATGCCGAGGGCGACCGGCAGAACCCGCATATAGCCGACCCGCGCCGCGACCAGTCCCAACAGCGGCCCGGCGAACATGATCCCGATATTCAGCAGCGTGATCATCAGCTGCGTCGCAAGTTCCACTTTGAATTTGTAGCCCAACAGCGTCATCACGATGCCGTTGGCGTCGGCATGGGCCGCGAAATGCCCGGCGATCGAGGCGATGGCCGGCATGATCGCCACCAGCGCCAGCACGTTCAAAATTCCACCGGTCAGCATCACGAACACAGCCGCATTGTCGCGAAAACGCGCGATACGCCCGGGTTCCGGCGACAGGGTCAGCGATGGCGCTGCTGCCATTTCAGCATTGCTGATGCTCATTATCTTCCGTCCCTGCCGATCGCGCCCTTATGCGCGACTGCCTTAAGACGCACCGCGATGGACGATTAAACTACTCGTTCAGACGATACAGCGATTTTCGTTTCTTGCAAGAACGATGCGACCACAAAACCCTCTCCGTTTAATACCTTCCCCCCTCGATGGGCTACGGCATTCACACATTTGCTATTGCGCGAGGACGTTCGCTTTGATTCTCTTTGCTGGTTCAGCTG